>CALGIA010000438.1 GCA_937916005.1 uncultured Rhodospirillaceae bacterium | reverse complement strand
GTCCTATCGTCGGATTCCCGGTTAAGGATACTCCGGATCACCGGCGGGGACCATGCAAACACGGCGCATCGTTGCCACGGATGTCAGGTGACGATACTCTAGCTTCGGCAAACTGCACAAATATTGAACCAAAACAAATGGGGGGGGGGGTGGCCATGGAAGGCCTGATGATGGGGACGCAACTGCTGATTTCGTCCTTGATCAGAAACGCGGACCGAAACCATGGCACGACGGAAATCGTCACCCGAACGGTCGAAGGCCCGCTTCACAGATATACTTATCGCGATGCCCACAGACGGTCGCGGCAACTGGCCAATGCCCTGGGGTCACTGGGAATCAAGCCCGGCGACAGATGCGCGACGCTTGCATGGAACACCTATCGGCATTTTGAAATCTACTATGCCGTATCCGGCATGGGCGCGGTATGCCACACGGTCAATCCGCGCCTTTTCGCGCCGCAAATATCATTCATTCTGAACCATGCGTCTGACCGCTGCATATTCGCGGATCTGACATTCGTGCCGTTACTTGAAGAAATGGCCGATGAATTGGAACATGTCGAAGCCATCGTCATCATGACTGATGATAAACACATGCCCAGGACGAGCCTGCCCAACGTACATTGCTACGAATCATTGATAAACGGACATTCCGACGATTACGACTGGCCGGAGTTTGACGAAAATACCGCGTCATCGCTATGCTACACGTCGGGCACCACGGGAGACCCCAAGGGCGTTCTGTACAGCCATCGCTCATCCCTGATCCACGCCTTCCGCTCGGGCCTGCCGGATTGTTTCAATTTGTCGGCCCGCGATGCCGTGCTTCCAGTGGTGCCGATGTTCCACGTCAATGCCTGGGGATTGCCCTATGTGTCGGCCATGGTCGGTTGCAAAATCGTCTTTCCGGGCCCGGCAATGGATGGGGCCAGTCTCCAGGAATTGATCGAAAACGAGAAAGTGACCTTTTCCGCCGGTGTCCCGACAATTTGGCTCAGCCTGCTTCAATATCTCGAGGAATCCGGCAAAAATATTCAAACATTGAAACGTGTGGTTATCGGCGGTTCTGCGACGCCGAGATCCATGACGGCGAGATTCGCCGAGAAACATGGCGCCGAGGTTCTCCACGCCTGGGGCATGACGGAAATGTCGCCGATCGGCACCGTCAATCATCCGAAATACGGCATGGAAGACGAAACCCCGGACCAAATCTACGATCGGCAGATCAAACAGGGGCGTGAGGTATTCGGCGCGGAAATGAAGATCGTCGACGATGATGACCGGACCCTGCCGAATGACGGCAAGGCGTTTGGAACCCTGAAAGTCCGGGGACCGTCCGTTTGCCGCGCCTATTACAAGGAACAACGATCCGACGCCCATGACGAAAACGGCTGGTTCGCGACCGGCGATGTCGCCACCATCGATCCGGACGGATATATGCACGTTACCGATCGCAGCAAGGATGTCATTAAATCCGGTGGCGAGTGGATCAGTTCCATCGAACTTGAAAATATCGCAGTCGGTCATCCCGATGTGGCCGAGGCGGCTTCGATCGGCGTGCATCATCCGAAATGGGACGAACGCCCCCTGCTTTTGGTGGTGCCCCGCAACGGATGCGATTTGACCCGGGAGGACATGCTGGAATATTTTAACGGCAAGGTCGCCAAATGGTGGATTCCGGATGATGTTGTCTTCGTCGAAGAATTACCCCATACCGCGACGGGCAAGCTTCTGAAGATCAAGCTTCGCGAAGACTTCAGAGATCATGTCCTACCCACCGCGCACCAGAGTTGATCAGGAACCCGCCCATGCATAACGTCCATTTGCCGCAAAACATCATCGACCGCCTGATCATGAAACGCGGCAAGGTGGAAATATTTGATAGTCTGGATCCCGCGCGGACGGCGCTCGTCGTTATCGACATGCAAAATGCGTTTGTCGCCGAGGGCGCGGCGCTGGAAGTTCCCGTGGCCCGCAGCATCGTACCAAATATCAACGAACTCGCCACAGCCAGCCGGGAAGCCGGCACGGCGGTGGTCTGGGTCCGGATAACCCTGGCGCAAAGCGGACCCAACGCTTTTCCCGTGTATTACAGAAATTTCTTTTCACCCGACAAGGCCGCACGGCATCAGTCGGCGCTTGCCGAGGGGTCTGACTCCAACGCGCTCTATCCAGAATTAAACGTGGAGCCGGAAGACATCATTCTCGACAAGAACCGGTTCAGCGCCATGATCAGCGGGTCATCCGAGCTGGAAAATATTCTACGCGCCAAGGGCATCGACACGATTGTGATAACGGGAACGTTGAGCAATATCTGCTGCGAAGCAACCGCCCGCGACGCCATGATGCTGGGCTTCAATGTGGTTTTCGTCTCTGACGCCAACGCAGCGCTTAGCGACGATGAACATCTCGCCTCCATGATCACGATTGCACAGGGTTTTGGAGACGTGCGCACGACCGGGGAAACCATTTCAATTTTGCAGGCCGGCGCCGGCGCCTCGAAACGCGCTGGAGAAGCGGCCTGAACAAACAGTCGGCAATTTTTCGCCACGTCTGCTATTTTACCGTTATTGATTAATTTCGGAAGGCCAGCGGTATGATCCGGAACGCCTATCCCAGCCTCGATTTCGATCTTGGCGAAACTGCGAACATGTTGCGCGATTCTATCGCAAGCTTTGCTGCCGAAGAAATCGCGCCTCGCGCCGCTGAGATCGACCAAAGCAACGAATTTCCCGCCGATCTGTGGCGCAAAATGGGCGCGTTGGGCGTTCTCGGCATCACCGTGGAAGACAATTACGGCGGGGCGGGTATGGGCTACCTCGAACATG
>CALGIA010000437.1 GCA_937916005.1 uncultured Rhodospirillaceae bacterium | reverse complement strand
GGGTATTTGTAGCTGGCCATCCGTTCCTTGCAGAATTCGACGATCTCATCGGGCGTCAGCTCCATGCCGGGGCGCAGCGTGACGAAGGCGGCGATATCCTCACCCAGATCCCGGTCCGGCACGCCGATCACCGCCGCCTCGGAAATCTTTGGATGGGTCGCCAACATGGCCTCGATCTCGCCGGCCGAGACCGTATAGCCGCCGCGCAGGATCATTTCCTTCTTGCGCCCGACGATGCGCACATACCCGTCGGTGGAAATGGTCGCGATATCGGCGGTCTTGAACCAGTCGCCGTCCAGCACCTGGGCGGTCTCATCCGGGCGGTTCAGATATCCGGTAAACCGCGCCGGGGAATTGATAATCAATTCGCCGCTTTCCCCGGTCGCCACATCGTGTCCGTCATCATCGACCACGCGCAACTGGACCGACGGCATGGCGCGGCCGATGGAATCGGGAACCTCGTGATCATCGGTCGGCGAGAACGATATGGGCCGGAACATCTCGGTCATGCCATAGCCGCGAATGATCCGCGTGCCGG
Organism: uncultured Rhodospirillaceae bacterium; assembly: GCA_937916005.1. Taxonomy (GTDB): domain Bacteria; phylum Pseudomonadota; class Alphaproteobacteria; order MPNO01; family MPNO01; genus CALGIA01. Next base: position 2,263 of record CALGIA010000437.1, on the reverse strand, counting down.
TCAGGGCCTGCCATTCCCGGAACAATTCCCAGGGGCATGGCGCGGCGCCGGACAGCGCGTATTTCAGGCTGGAAAAATCTGCACCCTTGCCGGCGGGGGAATCGACGATGCGCCGGAACAGCGGCGCGACCCCGGGGAAAATCGTGATTTTACGGCGCGCAATGATTTCAACCGCATCTTCCGGGGTGAATCTGGGTAAAAACACGACGCAGGCCCCGGCAAGCAGCGGCGCCATCACCGACCCGAAGATCCCCAGCGAGTGCGCCAGCGGCAACGCCGACAACACAATGTCGTCGACGGATAAATTCATCACCGGGGTCTTCCACGATTCAAGCGCGAAGCCGGTCGCCCCGTGGGACAGCAGCACGCCCTTGGCCGCCCCCGTGCTGCCCGAGGTATAGAGAATGATCGCCGGATCTTCGATGGCGGTTTCGACCGGCTGGAAATCGTCCTCGGACTGGTCAACCTCCTTGACCACCAGGGCCGGATCCAGATCGGCGACGATCTTGTCCAGCTCTTCCGTCAGCAGGCGCTCATTCAACGGCGCAACAGCGACGCCGGCCTTCAACCCGCCCCACAGCGCGGTGACGAACGACAACCGGTTATGGATTTGAATGGCGATACGGTCGCCACGCCCGATGCCGCGCCCGGCCAGCATGCCCGCAAACCCGCCTGCCCGCCGTTCCAGTGTCTTGAAGTCGATTTCCTCCCCTTCCTGGAGAAGAACCGTCTTGTCGGGCCTGCGTCGCGCGCTTGCCTCAAGCAATTGGGCGATGTTGGCGGACACTTCAGACATCACGGATTGGGCCGTTACGACAATATGTCGTCCACGTCGATTCCGTCCCAGATTTCCGATGGGTAGGAATGGCGGGGCGTGAATTCGGACAGGCTCGGCTTGGCGGTCGCATCCAGCCCCCATTTCGACGTGTTGCCGTCATTGCCGGCGGTCGACGGGTCCAGATCGGAACCACGGGTGTTGGAAATGATGGTGATGTCCTTGTCGGGCTGACACCGGGTCGCGATGGCCCAGTTGACCTCCCGGTCATTGAAGACATCCACATCGTGATCCACCACCACGACCCGTTTCATATACAGATCCGCGCCGAAGACGGCCATGATCGCGTTCTTGGCCTGGCCCAGAAGGCGCTGCTCGATGGACACGAAACAGGTGAACGGGCTGGGCACGCGGATCGCCTTGATGGATGGGATCATGGCGCGCACGGCGCGATACAGGTTGGCCTCCATGGGGACCGTCGACAGCAGCATGTGGTCGAGATGTCCCACGGTGATGTCATGGAACATGGCGTCCTTGCGATGGGTCACCGCATTGACCTTGAACACTTCGCGGTCGCGGGCGCCCAGGCTGTAGCCGGTGAATTCGCCGAACGGTCCTTCCGGGATCCGTTCGCGGGGCAGGATTTCCCCTTCCAGGATCATTTCCGCCTGGGCCGGCACCAGCACGTCGGAGGTTTCGCAGCGGACCAGTTCAAGGGCCTCACCGAACAGCCCGCCCATGATCGCGCGTTCGTCCTCATCAATGGAGCCGATCGCCAGGCAGCCCAGCGCAATGGCCGGATGAACGCCGATGGCGAAGGCGACCGGCAGGGATTCACCCCTTGCTTCGGCGATCTGGTGGTATTCCCACAAATGCTTGCCAAGCGTCAGATGGATCGACGTGGTGTCCTTGCCCGTGATCATCAGACGGTTATAGGCGCAGTTCCAGCTGTCTTCGTCGGGATGCTTGGCGAAGGAAATCGCGGCCGTGATATAGGCCCCGCCGTCGCCGCTGTGATGTTCAAGCTGGGGCAGCGCCAGCATGTTCACGGCATCGCCCTTCATGATCACATCCTTGGCCGGCCCCGTATTGACCTCGCGCGGCGCGATGGGTTCATCCATGGATTTCAGATAGGTCTTGAGCATGTCCTGCGGCGCGCAGTTCATGGCCATGGCGAGCCGCTTGCGGCTCGCATGCAGGTTGGTGATGACCGGAAAATCCGTGCCCTTGACGTTTTCAAACAGCATCACGGGGCGTTTGCGGGCCACTTTTTCGACCTTGGCGACCGTTGCGGTGACCTGGTGCGCCGGGTCCATTTCACCGGAAACCGTAACAAAATCACCGGGCAATTCACTTTTTACGCGGTCGAGATATGAACGAAGGTCCTGAGCCATCTTTATAACCGTCCTTTAGAGAAATTAACCGATCTCAGGCTATCGGAAGCAGCCCAGGGGAACAAGCGCGAGAGATACTGAAGATCCTAATATG
>CALGIA010000436.1 GCA_937916005.1 uncultured Rhodospirillaceae bacterium | reverse complement strand
GCGGCCTGGGCGGCGGGATCGCCTATAATTCCAAGGAATTCACCGACATCATCGCCTACGGTCTCGATGTATCGCCGACCAATGAGGTACTCGTCGAGGAATCGATTCTCGGCTGGAAGGAATACGAGATGGAAGTGGTCCGCGACTGCGCGGATAACTGCATCATCGTGTGCTCGATCGAAAACGTCGACCCCATGGGCATCCACACCGGCGATTCGATCACGGTCGCACCGGCGTTGACCCTGACCGACAAGGAATATCAGATCATGCGCAACGCCTCGATCGCGGTGCTGCGCGAAATCGGGGTTGATACCGGCGGCTCCAACGTTCAGTTCGCCGTCGACCCGAAAAGCGGGCGGCTGATCGTGATCGAAATGAACCCCAGGGTGTCGCGGTCATCTGCCCTGGCGTCCAAGGCGACCGGTTTCCCCATCGCCAAGGTCGCGGCCCGGCTCGCCGTCGGCTATACGCTGGACGAGTTGGACAACGACATCACGGGCGTCACGCCGGCGTCGTTCGAACCGACCATCGATTATGTGGTTACCAAGATCCCACGCTTTACCTTCGAGAAATTCCCCGGCACAGAACCGCTTCTGAACACATCCATGAAATCGGTCGGGGAAGCCATGGCGATTGGCCGCACCTTCAACGAATCGCTGCAAAAGGCGCTGCGGTCCCTGGAAACCGGTCTGACCGGACTCAATGAGGTGGACATCGGCGATGCGGGCTCCGACCCGTCGTCGGATGTGATCGGCGCGGCGCTGGCGTCGCCGGCGCCCGACCGCATCCTGCGGATTGCCCAGGCGCTGCGCCTTGGCATATCGGTCGACGAGATCCATCGCAGAAGCCACTACGACCCGTGGTTCATCGAACGCCTCGCCGAGATCGTCAGCGCGGAAGAAGGCGTTCGACAGAATGGCCTATCCAATGACCGGCAGGAAATGCACCGGCTCAAATCAATGGGCTTCAGCGACGAACGGCTGGCGGAACTGGCCGGGATCAGCATCGCCGAAGCCACGCGCCTGCGCGGCGACCTCCGCCCGTGCTTCAAGCGCATCGATACCTGCGCCGCCGAATTCGCGTCCAACACGCCTTATATGTATTCCACCTATGAAGGCGGCGGCATGAACCCGGCCGAATCGGAAGTTTATCCCAGCGATCGGACCAAGGTCATTATCCTGGGCGGCGGGCCGAACCGTATCGGCCAGGGGATCGAATTCGATTACTGCTGCGTGCACGCGGTCTACGCGCTGACCGAAGCGGGCTATGAAACCATCATGGTCAATTGCAACCCGGAAACCGTCTCGACCGATTACGATACGTCGGACAGGCTGTATTTTGAGCCGCTGACCGAGGAAGACGTGCTGGAAATCATCCACGCCGAAAGCGCGGCGGGCGAGATCAAGGGCGTGATTCTGCAATTTGGCGGCCAAACGCCGCTGAAGCTGGCCGCGGGGCTGGAAAAGGCCGGGGTCACTATTCTCGGCACGTCGCCGGACGCCATCGACCTGGCCGAGGACCGCAAGCGGTTTCAACAATTGATCCAACATCTTGGCCTGCGCCAGCCCGACAATGAAACAGCCACAAGCGAAGCCGAAGCCGAAGCCGCCGCCGGACGGATCGGCTATCCGGTGGTGATCCGGCCGTCCTATGTGCTGGGCGGCCGGGCGATGGAGATTGTCCATAATGTGGAAGCGCTGCGGCGCTATATGCTCAACGCCGTCCAGGTTTCAGGCGACAGCCCGGTGCTGATCGATTCCTATCTGTCGGACGCGATCGAAATCGATGTGGATGCCATATGCGACAGCAAGGGCGAGGTATATGTCGCCGGGATCATGGAACATATCGAGGAAGCGGGCGTACATTCAGGCGATTCGGCCTGCTCGCTACCGCCCTACTCCCTGGCCCAGACGCTGATAGATGAAATTAGCCGTCAGACGTCGGAGCTGGCCCGGGGGCTTGGCGTCGTCGGTTTGATGAACGTGCAGTTCGCGGTCAAGGATGGCGACGTATACGTCCTGGAAGTCAACCCGCGAGCCAGCCGCACCGTGCCGTTCGTGGCCAAGGCGACCGGCCTGCCGATCGCCAAGATCGCGGCCCGCGTGATGGCGGGGGAGTTGCTGGCCGCGTTGCTCGACGAGCATAAAGTGGAAGCCACCAGTGATCATGTTGCGGTCAAGGAATCCGTATTTCCGTTTGTGCGCTTCCCCGGCGTCGACATCATACTTGGGCCCGAAATGAAATCGACCGGCGAAGTCATGGGGCTGGACCGGGATTTCGCGCGGGCCTTCGCCAAATCACAGCTTGGCGCCGGGGTCATCGTACCCCATGAAGGAAAGGTTTTCATCTCGGTCAAGGATAAGGACAAGCTGGCCATGATCACGCTTGGACGACGCCTGTGCGACATGGGATTCACCCTTTGCGCGACTGGCGGGACCGCGCGCGCGCTCAGCGAAGCGGGGCTCGAAGTCGAGCAGGTGCAGAAAGTCCATGAGGGCCGCCCCCATATCGTGGATGCCATGATCTCCGGCGACATACAGCTTGTCTTCAACACAACCGAAGGGGCGAAAGCCATTGCGGACAGTTTCACGCTGCGCCGAACCGCCCTGATCGACAAAATACCGTACTACACGACGGTCGCGGGCTGCCGCGCCGTCGTGGAAGCGATTGCCGGGCTCAGAACCGGAAGGCTTGAAGTTGCGCCGCTACAATCCTATTTTAAAACTTCGTTTTAACCTTTCCTGGTAAAATGGCCGATAAAGTCATAGCTGCCCTTGAAGACGAGGATGGCCTTTGCGGGAAACAACCTATTTGCGGATTGACGGAACCATGGACAAAGTCCCCATGACACTCGAGGGATACTCAAACCTCGAAATCGAACTGAAGCGTTTGAAGACGGTTGAACGCCCTGAAATCATCAAGGCGATTGCAACCGCGCGCGAACACGGCGACCTGTCCGAAAATGCCGAATACCACGCCGCGCGTGAACGGCAGGGATTCGTGGAAGGCCGGGTCGGGGACATTGAGGATATGATGCGGCGCGCCGAAGTCATCGACGTATCCAAGCTATCGGGCAAAATCATCAAATTCGGCGCAACGGTGAAAGTCGCCGACGAAGACACCGACGAGGAAACCACCTATCACCTGGTCGGAGAACATGAGGCCGACATCAGCGAGGGCCGATTGTCGATCACGTCGCCGCTGTCGCGCGCGCTGATTGGAAAAACCGTTGGGGATTCCGTTGAAGTCATGTCTCCCGGCGGGACCCATTCCTATGAAATCCTGTCCGTCCGCTTCAAAAAATAAGCGGATTCATTTTTCCGAACTGAGCACCGCTTGAATTTTCAGGCCACGAATCAATATAAATCCGGAAATACAGGTCAGCGTCGCCAACACCAGGAACCCGGCGCTGTAGGACCCCGTCACGGTGGCCATCAGGCCGAAGAAAGGCGGTGCGGCGACGACCCCGAAAAAGGTAACGAACAGCGCTCCGCCGGTCGCACGGCCAACCTGCTCATAAGGAACCACCCGTGCAATTTCCGCCAGATAGACTCCATTCCAGCCAATTGCGGTCACCCCGAACGCGGCTGAAACCCAAAGAATGGCGCCAAAGGACCAGGTGGAATCGAAAGACGCCACGGCAACGGCGAAACATGTGCTCGCCAGCCCGAGCCCACCAAGCACGCGCCGCGAATTGCCGACCATATCTGCAACCGCGCCCCAAAGAATCCTTCCAACGACGCCGGCCCCCTGCGCAACCGCGAGCACAAAACCGGCCCGCACCAGATCCATGTCGAGCCCTTGAACAAGAAACGTCACAAGGAAAACGCTGAACGCCTGCTGCAGGCCCGAATAGGCCGCCGAGGCCAGGACCGGTCCACGCAGCGCCTGATCCTTCAGCACAAGGATCAGCGGACTGATAATATTGCCGTGAAACAGGCGTTCGCGCGGACGCAGATCCACATCGAACAGCCGGCGCGCCGGCTGAACCAGCACGATCAGGACGAGGCATATCACGCCGACCCCAAAGGCCGCGCCGCGCCAGCCGAAATAAACCACCAGAATTGGGACAATCGATCCCGCCAGAACGCCGCCGATGGGAACGGCGGTCTGTTTTATGGAGAAGACCAGAGACCGCAGATGGGCCGGCGTGTGACGCGCCAGGATATGGGAACTGGCCGGCGTCGCAGGCCCCACGCCGATGCCCAGCACAATAGCGCTGAGCACAAGAACGGTCAGCGTACCGCCGGCGGACATGGCGATGCCAACCGCCGCCAGCATCAGACAAAGCTGACTGATCCGGATGGCGCCATAACGCAGCACGAAGCCACCACAGAGCAGTGAGGACGTCATCGCACCGATAAAAATAATCGAAGCGTATAACCCGACGTTATTGGGATCGAGCCCCAGATCCTCGGCCGCCACCGTGGCGAAGACAGGAACAGTCAGCCCGGCCATGGTCGCCATGGCCTGCATGCTGACCGTTGCCGCCAGGGCGCCGGATACAGTGGTCGCAACGTTGGTTTTCACGTCCCGGTTCAGCCGGCGGCTGTTTGGCGGTGATCTTCGGCTTCAATGGGAACGCCCGGAAGATTCTTGGAACTGCGGATTGCGAGCGCCGATTTCACCACGCTGACATTGGGCGCCGCCGTCAGCCTGGTGGTGAGAAAGCGCTGATAGGCATCCCAATTGGTGGCGACAATCTTGAGCAGGAAATCGGTCTCGCCAGCGAGCATGTGGCATTCGCGCACTTCCGGCCACGACGCCACAAGCTGCTCGAACGCCAGCAGATCGGTCTCGGCCTGGCTATGCAGCCCCACATTGGCGAACACCTTGACGCCATAACCGAGCACATCGGGATCAAGATCCGCGTGATACCCGCGGATGCAGCCGGTTTCTTCCAATGCCCGAACCCGCCGCAGGCAGGGCGGAGGAGAAATTCCCGCCCGCTTGGCGAGATCGACATTGGTAATTCGGCCATCTTCCTGCAGATCGCGGAGAATGCGCAGATCAATCGCATCGAGTTTCACTCGCACCATCCCAAGCTCCCCAGTATTATCAATTGGTATCCTTGCCGGTATGTCTTTTAATTATGCCAACCCCGGCCGCGAAACTATATTATCGGGATACGTAATTATATTTCAACATGAAGACTGCGCTCAATGACGAAAAAATCGGATTCCGGGACCGGCATACGCTGCTGGGTGCTGACCGACGGCAAGCCGGGCATGGAAAACCAATGCCTCGGGCTAGCCGAGGCGCTCGGGCTTGATCCGGAGGTCAAGCGCGTCGCGCCGCGCTTTCCATGGCGCATCCTGCCGCCTCATCTTTGGTTCCACGCGCTACGCGCACCCGGACCGGACGGAGACAGCCTGTCGCCGCCATGGCCTGATCTGCTGATCGCCACCGGGCGGCAGACCGTCGCGCTCTCGATCGCCATCAAGCGGCTCGCCGGCAATCTGGTTTTTACGGTGCAGATCCAGAACCCGGTGATCAGCGCCAACCGGTTCGATTTGGTCGCAACGCCGCGCCACGACCGCTTGAGTGGCGAAAATGTGATCGTCACCGAGGGAGCGCTGCATCGGATAACGCCGGAACGGCTCGCCAAGGAAGCCGAAATTTTCCGAGACCGGCTGGCGGGGCTGGGACGGCCGCTTGTCGCGGTGTTGATCGGCGGGTCCAACCGGCAATACCGCATGACCCGCCAATCAACCGATGCCCTGGCCAACGGCCTCGCCGGTCTGGTGCGCAATCACGGCGCCGGACTGATGGTGACGGCGTCGCGCCGCACCGGCGCCGACAATGAAGCCCTGTTGCGCGAGCGGCTGGCGGGGCTGCCCGCCGAAATCTGGGATGGCACGGGCGACAACCCCTATTTCGGCTATCTCGGACTGGCAGATGCCATCGTGGTGACGGGGGATTCTGTTTCCATGGTGTCCGAAGCGTGCGCCACGGGAAAGCCGGTCTATGTTTTCGACCTGGAGGGAGGCTCCGACAAGTTCCGCCGGTTTCATGAAAATCTGCGCGAATGCGGTTTCACCCGAACTTTCACGGGCAAGCTGGAAAGCTGGGACTACAAGCCGCTGCGCGACACTACCCGCGTGGCCGATGAAATCCGGCGGCGAATTGCCGCACTTGGCCCGAATGAAGCCTAGCGCGCCGCAAGCCGATTGAATTTTATGGCGCTGCGATCTATGACAAGACGGCTACACACGGGCGGGAAATCTTTATGACGGCCATCGACCTAGAGGCATTCAGAAATACGGAACTCGTCAGGGATCCGTATGAATATGTGGTGGTCTCCGATTTCCTGAAACCTGATGCGCTGGACGCCATTAACAACGACTATCCCAAGTTAAAACGTCACGGCAGCTATCCGGTTTCCGAAGTCGATCATGGCCCGTCCTTCACCGCCCTGCTAGACGAGTTGGCATCCGGGCCGGTCGCGCGGGCCTTTGCCGAAAAATTCGAAATTAACCTCACCGACCGTCCGACCATGGTCACCGTGCGCGGCCATTGCCATGCAAAGGATGGGCGTATCCATCCGGATTCCGACGATAAGCTGATCACCGTTCTGATTTATCTCAATACGGATTGGGAAAACCCCAACGGGCGGCTGCGCATCCTTCGCTCGAAAAACGATATCGAGGATTACGCGGCCGAGGTTCCTCCTCAGGCCGGTACCCTGCTCGCCTTTCGCCGTAGCGACCGCTCTTTCCACGGTCATACGACCTACGTGGGTGAACGCCGGGTGATCCAGCTCAACTGGGTCTTGGACGACAACGTGGTCCGTCGCGAACAGGCCCGCCACCGGCGCAGCGCGCGGATCAAAAAATGGTTGCCCTTCATATGACCCTGAATATCGACACCTTCAGCAATATTTCGGGCGGCAACAGCTTTTACAAGGCAGTCAGCCACCCGTTGGCCATGCCGAAAGCGCTGGACATGCTCGCCGAGCTTACCGCGGCGGGTCCCATCGCGCTGTATGACCCATTGGGACTCGCCGAAGGTTTCGCCGAGTTCTTCGATCTGTCGAAACTGGAAATCCAGGACGTCTTTGTGCAGAATCTCGGTGCGCTCGACCGCCCGGTATTGGGACGCCGCCCCCGCCCGGTCACCGAGTTATCGGACACAAGAGCGGCCCGGCTCTTCATCATCGCGTTTGATTCCGATCGGCTGTTTCACCATATCGCCCATCTGGTCCCGGACGGCGTCACCGTCACCAGCCTGGATTACATGCGGCTGCCCGACGATATGCTGAGCAATCGGACCCAGTATCTCGACACCGGAAACTTCGCCACCAACTTCGCTTTTTTTCGCGATGGAGGCGGCCGTCACACCAGGCTGGTGTCGGCCAATTACTGGGCCGGTTATGGCGCGAAAAATGCAGTTCTATGGCTGTCTCTCTATGACGAGAGTGGCGCGAGCCTGGCCCAGTGGCATGAGAAGCTGAGCGCGGATATCCAATCGATCTCAATCGACAGCGGCGACGTGCGTGCGCGCTTCGGGCTCGGAGACTTCACCGGATTGCTTTTCATTCACGCCTGCGGCGTCGCGGGACACGACGTGGTGAAATACGCGCTCGACACTTATTCCGATGACGGTGCTGAACTGTCCTGCACCCATGACGCCAACGCCTGGCCATCGGAACGTTTTGCCGGACTACCGGCCCCGGAGGCGGGTGAACGGGTCGTGCTGTGGATACAGAATACGCACCCCTGCCCCATTCCAGCCAAGTCGATCGGTCTCAACCTGATGGGCTCCGACGCCGTCGTAATGCTGGACGAAGAAATCGCGCCATTCGCGACCCGAGAGCTGGATGTGGCCGAACTTCTGCCCGACGCGGCATGGCCGAACCAGATCGAATTGCGCGCGGGCAAGCATTTCGTCCGCCCGCGCTACGAAGTGGTCCACAAGGATGGGAAACGGCGCATCGCACATCTCAACGTGGAACGCGACGATTTAAAACCCGACCCCTCCATACCGGATCTCGGCAATCTCATGGGCAAGGGTTTTATCCTGCCGGCGCCGGTGCTGCCGACCGACCGATGGCGATCGCTGGCCCTGCCGACGCCCATGTCGACCGGCCAGAATGAACTGCCGCTCGCGGCGCTCCTGTATGACGCCTCGGGTCGCGAGACGATGCGGCGCAAGCTTGGCCGCCTTGCGCGCGACCATGATTTGGTGATCGATATCGGCGGGATGATCGAGGAAGGCGGCGGGTTGCCATCGGGATTCGGCCATCTTGAGCTCGTCTATGATTTTTCCGGCGGCGGATCGGCGGATGGCTGGCTGCACGGCCTGTTCCGTTACGAAGACCGCGCCTCCGGCCACGCGGCGGATACCAGCTTCGGCGCTCATATTTTCAACACCGTTCTGATCTACAAGAACGAGCCCCAATCCTATATCAATCGCCCACCCGGGCTCAGTACCCGGCTGTTCCTGCGCCTTGGCCCCGCGCCGCTCGACACGCTGTGTCACCTGATCTACCCGGCGTCGACGCCGTGGCATGAGACATCGGCTACCGATCTGATCCTGCATGACGGATGCGGTATTGAGATCGCCCGCAAGACCGTGAATATCCCCTGCAGCGGCTCGCTGTTCTGGACCTATGGCGACATGTTCGATGCCGAAACCCGTGGCCGCGCCGGGGACGGCGCCTATGCGGTGGTCCGCGACACCACCTGCCGGCTGTTCGGCTATCACGGGCTGCTGGGCGAAAATGGAACCTTCTGCCTCGACCACATGTTCGGTTTTTAAGGCATTTGAGATCCTGGCGCTTGCGCGCCGGCCCGGCCCCAATTATCTATGGATGATCGCAACAGAGGGTCGCACGGAATCATGTCCAACCATCACCACAGCCGCGTTCTGATCATCGGCTCCGGTCCCGCCGGCTACACGGCGGCAATTTATACCGCGCGGGCCTCGCTGCAGCCGACGCTGGTCACCGGCATGGAGCCGGGTGGACAGATGAGCATCACCACCGACGTGGAGAACTATCCCGGCTTCGCCGAGGTGATCCAGGGGCCGTGGCTGATGGAGCAGATGAAGGGCCAGGCGGAAAGCGTCGGCACGAACATGATCAATGATCTGATCGTGGACGTGGATCTGTCGCAGCGTCCGTTCCGCTGCGTTGGCGATTCAGGTGACATCTATACCGGCGACGTGATGATCATCGCCACCGGCGCCCAGGCGCGCTGGCTTGGCCTTGAAAGCGAACAAAAATTCATGGGTTTCGGGGTTTCCGCCTGCGCCACCTGTGACGGGTTCTTCTATCGCGGCAAGGAAGTTGCGGTTATCGGCGGCGGCAACACGGCGGTCGAAGAGGCGCTGTATCTGACCAACCACGCCAACAAGGTGACGTTGATACACCGCCGGGACGCGCTACGTTCAGAGAAAATCCTGCAGGACCGGCTTATGGCCAACGACAAGATCGACGTGGTTTGGGACAGCGTGCTGGATGAGGTGCTGGGTTCTGAAAACCCTGCGTCGGTCACCGGCGTCCGGCTGCGCAACATCAAGACCGATGCCGTAAGCGATCTTGCCGTGGACGGCGTGTTCATCGCCATCGGGCACGACCCGGCGACAAAACTTTTCCGTGGCAAGCTTGATATGGACGAAGACGGCTATATCCTGACCAAAGCCGATTCGACCGCAACCAACGTTCCCGGCGTGTTCGCCGCCGGCGATGTTCAGGACAAGATATACCGCCAGGCGGTTACGGCAGCCGGCAGCGGATGCATGGCCGCGCTTGAGGCCGAGAAATTCGTTGCCGAACATCCGTTGAAAGAGGCCGCCGAATAGCGCTTCGGGTCGACCGCCGCTTCGAAAGTCGAATTGATGGACTGGGACAAGATCAGGGTTTTCCATGCGGTCGCCGAAGCGGGCAGCTTTACCCACGCCGGCGAAATGCTGAATCTGTCCCAATCTTCGGTCAGCCGGCAGGTCAGCGCGCTGGAAAAAAGCCTGAACGCACCGCTGTTTCACCGCCATGCCCGCGGTCTCAGGCTGACCGAAACCGGCCAAGCCCTGTTCAAGACCGCAAAGGAGGTTTCGGCCAAGCTCGCCATGGCCGAAGCCCAGGTCTCGGAATCCCTCGACCGGCCCAAGGGCCCGCTGCGCATCACGACGACCGTAGCCTTCGGATCGATCTGGCTGACCGACCGGCTGAAGGAATTCATCGAATCCTACCCCGAGATCGATGTCACGCTGGTGGTCAGCGAGGAAGAACTCGACCTAAGCATGGGGGAGGCGGATGTCGCGGTTCGGATGAATCCGCCGCGCCAGCCAGATTTGATCCAGCGTCGATTGGCGACCATGCATCACCGCGCCTTTGCCTCGCCAGGCTATATCAAGACCCACGGCATGCCGCATAATTTTGACGACCTCGACCATCACCAGCTCATCGGATACGACGACACGTTCCGTCCGCCCTATGTCGAAATCAACTGGATGCTGAAGGCCGGGCTGGACGGTGACCGAACGCGCCGGCCGGTGCTGCGCGTGAACAACATCTATGGCATGTACCGGGCTGCGGCCAGCGGACTCGGCATCGCGTCACTGCCCGATTACATGGGTCAGGTCGCGCGCGATCTGGTGCCTGTCCTGACCGAAATGGAAGGACCCGCCTTCGATATCTATTTCAGCTACCCGGAAGAGTTACGCCACTCACAAAGAATAGCCGTGTTTCGCGATTTTCTTCTACGCAGTACGGGAATCGACGCGAATTAACTTTCGTAAGTTATTCTTTTTCTTCAGCTATGCAAAAATGCATGGCTGAATTCCTTTCTTGGGTATGGAATCGTCTCCCATCACCCCCTATTTACTAAATATGGATTGTGGCGCGAACCCGCCACTAGGATATTCCCCGTCGCTCGCGTCTTGCGAAGTGTGGGACGGGGAAACGGTTCCGGACTTGTCCGGAAAAGGGTCTTCGGACCCTACGTCTCCCAGACGTGAAGCCTCCCTGTTAGACTGGCCGGAAACCTAGTGTTTCCGGCCTCTTTTTTGCTTTATCTGTATTCTGGGGCACACTGGGGGCACAAGCTTGATAGCAAATTATGAGATTCTGATATTTTGAAACTTAATGGTCTTATCGATCCAGTGTGAACCAACCTCCTGATCTTGATGATGCGACGTGACGCACCCCTCCACCTTGGAAAGCTCTCCCTCACTTTGGTAATGCTGGGGCCGCAACTTCGAATCTTGCAGGTGGAACCAACTTTCCTCTATTTTCGCCTCATGCTGACTCTTAATCAGTTCCCCGTTAAAAAACCCAAACGCCGTTGATACGGCTTGTGTTTTTAACGGGGAACGATCTAATGTTTGAGAGTGGTATTGATATTTCCCACGAAACGATGCGGATCTAATGAAGCCGGTTCAGGATTTTCTGACCTGATCCCTGAACGCCTCCAGCCGAGTACGAAATCCCTCGGCATGGCCATACTCCGCGAAATTCCGGTAACGCCGATGGGCCGATTTAGTCCTCAGGGCATGTTTAATAGGGCACCAATATT
>CALGIA010000435.1 GCA_937916005.1 uncultured Rhodospirillaceae bacterium | reverse complement strand
ATTATTCGTATAAAATCAAATTAAACCTATTAAATATGAAAATATAATGTCTCATATAAGGTCATTTAAGGATGTTTTCAGGTTCAAACAGGCCAAAGGCCGGCGCGCGCGGGAAGCCCGGCCCGGGTCAAAACCCCAAAACCCGCCTGCCGGCGGTCCGGCATGTCTGTTCCCTGGAACGAAGGGCCCCTCTCGCCCGGGCGGGCGAGTGGGGTTCCATGAATTTTATCCGAGGTTTCCCAGACGCATCACCACATTGGCGATCAGGGCGCGGCCGAAATTATTGTCCAGGCTGAGGATTGATTCCGGGTGGAACTGTACGGCGGCTACCGGCAGGTTCACATGTTCGATGGCCATGACCAGGCCTTCATCGGTTTCGGCCGTGATTCGTAAATCGTCGGGCATATCGCCGCGGGTGGCGTACAGGGAATGGTAGCGGCCCGCCCTGAAGGGGCCGGGCAGGCCGTCGAAGATCCGGCCGCCCAGGATATTCACCTGGGATGGTTTGCCATGAATGGGCGTGGGCAGCTGGCTCAGGGTTCCGCCGAAATATTCCACGATGCCCTGCAATCCGAGACAGACCCCGAAGATGGCGATGTTTTCCGCCAGCGCGGCCTCGATGGTGGCGGACAGGTTGAAATCGGCCGGCCGCCCCGGGCCGGGCGACAGCAGCACCAGGTCGGGGGCCTCGTCGCGGAGTCTTGTTAGCGGGAATCCGGCCCGGAGCGTTATCACCTCGGCCCCGGTTTCGCGAAAATATCCGCCCAGGGTGTGGACAAAGGAATCCTCGTGATCGACCATCAGGATTTTCCGGCCGGCCCCCGGGCGCGCCGCGATTGCGGCTTTTGGCGCGGCGTCGGTGGGCCGGCGCAGGGCGTCGATCAGGGCCGAGGCCTTGAGCCGTGTTTCCGCTTCCTCCGCTTCCGGGTCGGAATCGAACAGCAATGTGGCGCCGGCGCGGATCTGGGCCACGCCGTCCTTGATGCGCACGGTGCGCAGCGTCAGGCCCGTATTCATGCCGCCGTCGAACCCGACCATGCCGATGGCGCCGCCATACCATAGGCGGGCGGATTTCTCATGATCCTCGATGAACTGCATGGCGCCCCGCTTGGGCGCGCCGGTGACGGTTACGGCCCAGCTATGGGCCAGAAACCCGTCCAGCGCATCGAACCCGTCGGCCAGGGTGCCTTCCACGTGATCGACCGTGTGGATCAGCCGGGAATACATCTCGATCTGCCGCCGTCCGATGACGCGCACGCTGCCCGGTTCGCAGACACGGGATTTGTCGTTGCGATCCACGTCGGTGCACATGGTCAGTTCGGAGCATTCCTTCTCGGAATTCAGCAGGGTCAGGATCCGGGCCGCGTCCTCGATGGCGTCGCGCCCGCGCGCGATGGTGCCCGATATGGGGCAGGTCTCGATCCGCCGCCCTTCCACGCGCACGAACATTTCAGGCGATGCGGCGACCAGATATTCGCCCTCACCCAGATTCATCAGCGCCCCATAGGGCGCCGGGTTGCGGGTGCGCAGACGTTCGAACAGTTCGGACGGCGGGGCGGGGCAGGGCTCAAAGAAGGTCTGGCCCGGCACCACCTCGAACAGATCGCCGCGCGCAAAGGCCTCGCGCGCGACGCGCACGTTGTCGGCATATTGGCCCGGCGCATGATCGCAATCGCGGGGCACCGTGTCGGTCGATTGGAAGTTCCGCCGTTCGCCGTCGCGGGGCAGCCCCTGGGTGGATTTTCCATCATAGGTGAAGTCATAGCGCAGCACCGTTGTGGCGGCCCGGCGGTGGTCGACGGTCATGATTTCATCAGGCAGAAACAAGACCAGATCGCGCTGGTCGGCCTGGCGTTCCAGCTGCGGACGGATCGGTTCGAACTGGAAGGCCAGATCATAACCGAACGCGCCATAGAGCCCGAGCTGGCTGTCGTCGGGCGAGGCGAAACACTCGATCACCGCGCGCAGCAGGGTGAACACCGAATTCTGCCGGCTGCGCTGTTCTTCATTGAATCCGTCGGCGGGGGGCAGAACGTTGCCGTTGATTTCGGTGTCCGTGGTGGCGGCCGCTTCAATCCCCGACGTGGCCGCGATCGCCTTGGCGATGGGGGCCAGCAACACGACGCCGCGATCATTCAGGGCGCGGATCCGGAAGCTCCGCTGCCGTGAGGTGATTTCCAGGGGCGGGTCGACAAAACCGATGTCCCAGCGCGTATAGCGCCCGGGATACTCGAAGGATGATGCCAGCAACACCCCGCGCCGTGTATCCAGCGCCGATATGATGGGCGCGGTCGAATCCTCATACGGATGCTGTTCCGTGATCCGGCGGACATTTATGCCGCCCCGGGTCTGGAATGTGGTGTCGTCCGTAATGGAAGACTGGGTGGCGGGGCTTGTCATGTTCATCTAGGTTGCCTTTTCCCAAATTCGGGTCGCAACGGATGAAACGGGCCAGAATATGATCGGAAATTACGAAAGGCCGCCAGCATCCGTGGCGACCTTTGATTGTTCGATTTAACGAATCACACAGCGGGCGCCTGTTCAGGAGCGCCACCACCAATTCTTGCAGAGTGTGCAATGTTGTGTGTTCATAATTATAATTATACCAATACGCGCCTCGGTTGCCAAGCAAAAACAGCTCAACTCTGCGGTTTGCCGTCGATCAGCATGAACGCGACCCGGCAGGGTTCATCGCCGTTGTTGATCCATGAGTGGTTGGTGCCCTGCTGGATCATCACGTCGCCTTCGTTCATGTGGACCATGGCGCCGTCATCCAGCTCCATGTCGATCTCGCCACGCATGCAGACGATGTAATCCAGCGTATCGGTGCGGTGCATGCGGCCGGTCATGCGGGCCGGGTAATCGATGATGCGGAACCAGGACCCCATGGGCGGCGGTGGAATGTCGCTATTGCGGATTCCAAAATCCTCATCGGACCAGATTTCCGCCGGGGTCTGGTCGGTGCCCCAGATCAGGGTCGACAGATTGCCGCGGCCGCGCAGTTCCCGGCGCGGCGCGGGACCGTCCATCATCACCACGGCTTTGCCGTCTGAATCACGGGTGGTGACGACGCGGCGGATCGGCGGCAGGCGTTGCGGCGCGGCATCTTCCGGCAGATCCCAGAGCGGCGTGAGGTCCTGTGCGCCCGGCCCGGCCATGCTGCCGCCCATGCGGCCATCGGGTGCGGTCTTGCCATCGAGCAGCCCGAAGGCAATGCGGCAGGTCACGTCGCCCCGGTTGATCCAGCTATGATTGGTGCCTTGCTGCACCATCACGTCGCCGGCCTTCATGTGGATGGTCAGCCCGTCATCCATCTCCATGTCGATCTCGCCGGCCATGCAGATCACGTAATCGACCGTATCGGTGCGGTGCATGCGGCCCGGGCCGCCGGCCGGAAATTCCACAATGCGGAACCACGATCCCCGGGGCGGCGGTTGAACCACGTTTTCCCGTAGGCCGAAATCCTCCTCGCTCCAGATTTCGCACGGGGTTTCGTCTGTGCCCCAGATCACGGTGGATACGGTGCCGTGGGGCCGCACATTGCGGTTCGGCGCGGGGCCGTCCATGGTGATGATCGATTTTCCATCCCGGTCGTAACCGGTTACGATGCGCCGGATCGGTGGTTCTTCCGCCATTGTCGTTTCCTATAATTCCGTCAACGGTTCCGGGCCGGGGATATCGGGAATTTCCACCTGGTATGAATTCAGCAGCACCGATATGGCGTGATAGAACCCGATCAGGGTGATCAGCTCGACCACCGCCGGCTCGCCGAACGTGGCCACGGCGCTTGCGTAGTGGCCGTCGCTGAGCTTGCGGGTCTCGGCGATCTCATTGACCATGTCATAGATCAGCGCCTGTTCCGGGTCGTTGAATTCGGGCCGCTGTCCGGTGCGGATCGCCTCCACGATTCCTGCGTCGAGCCCCAGCTGCAAGCCCCGCTTGGCATGGATGAACCATTCATACTGGGCGGTGAACTGCCGCGCCACGGTGATGATGGCGAGCTCGGTCAGCAGGCTGGACAGGCGTGTTTCCGACATGAAGTGATCGACGAAATCGGACACTTTTTCGCAGATTTCCGGCGCATGCAGCATGACCGCAAACGGCCCCCGCAAAGTGGTCAGCCCGCGCTGGCCC
>CALGIA010000434.1 GCA_937916005.1 uncultured Rhodospirillaceae bacterium | reverse complement strand
GTGAATTAACTAAAGAAATTCGTCGTCGTCATTGGCGGCCTTGCGGGATTGGGTGAATTCGTCCTCGAAGCCCTCGGCCGGCTCGTCCGCCGGTATGGCATAGGATTCGCTAAACCACCGTCCCAGATCGATTTCGGCGCACCGGGCCGAGCAGAACGGGCGATAGCGCGCGACCCGCGGGGCCTTGCAGGTGGGGCAGGTGGGTTCGGGCATCAGTCTGTCCATTAACCAATGAAGATGTCGAAATGCTCGCGGGCGTATTCAGGAGCCCGGCGCAAGGTTACAAGGCGGCCCAGGGTCGATACAAGGGCCTCGTATGACGGTGCGGCATCTTCTTCCAGCATGTCGATCACGTCCGCCGCCGCCATGATGCTGATTGGTCCCGGTCCTCCATTGCGCGCCTCACGCCGAAGCGCGCGCATGATGTCGTGGGCGACGGTCTCCGGCGATGAAATCCGTCCGGTGCCGGCGCAGGCCATACAGGGGTCGGTCAGGGCCTGGATGAGGGATTCCCGGCGACGCCGCCTTGTCAACTCGACCAGCCCCGCCCCCGTCAGCCCGATCACCCGGCTATGGGTGTGATCGCCGGCAAGCCCCGTTTCCAACCCGTCAATGACCCGGTCCCAATGGTCGTCTTCATCCATGTGAATGAAATCGATCACGATCATCCCGCCGATATTGCGGAGCCTGATCTGGCGGGCAATTTCGGCCGCTGCTTCCAGATTGGTGTGGAGCGCCGTGTCGATGATGGTCGATGCATCGGTGAAGCTGCCTGAATTTACATCGATGGCGGTCAGCGCCTCGGTCGCCTCGATGACCAGCCCGCCGCCGGATTTCAGGCCGATATGGGGCTGGCCCGCGCGCGCGATCCCGTCTTCGATATCATGAAGGGCGAAAATCGGTTCGGGGCCGCCGTGACGCTGGATCCGATCGGCCATGCGGGGCATGAAGCGGGTGCAAAAATCCCGTATTCGGGCGCAGCTCTCGCCGTCATCGACCCGGATGGTTTTCACGGTTTCGTGCAGGTGATCGCGGAAAATGCGCGGCAGGGGATCAAGCTCACCATGCAGAAGCGCCGGTGCGTTGCGCTGGTCGCGCGCCGCCTCGATGTCGATCAGGACCCTGCGCAGATATTCCGCATCCTGTTGCAGCTCATCCGCCTGGGCGCCCGCGGCCGCCGTACGCAGGATAAATCCTTCGTCGGGTCCGGCGATCCCGGTCATGATCCCGGACAGCCGGTCCTGTTCCGCCTTGTCCGTAATCTGGCGTGATACGGAGACCCGGTGTCGCGCCGGGGTCAAAACCAGATAGCGGCCGGGCAGGGCCATGCGCCTTGTCACCTGGGCGCCCTTGCCGCCGATCGCGTCCTTGACCACCTGGACGGTGATGACCTGGCCTTCGGTGAGATGGTCGCCAATGCGTCCGCCGTTGCGGCGTCCGGGCTCATGAGCCGTATCGCTGGAGGTTTCGTTGTCGTTCCCCGGGCCGTTCCCGGGGTCGTCGTTGCGCGGGTCGAATTCCCGCGCCGCGTCCGCGCCGATGAAGGCGGCCCGGCCGATGCCGATTTCCATGAAGGCCGCATCCATGCCGGGGATGACCCGGCTGACGCGCCCGAGATAGACATTGCCCACCAGGCTCGCCTTGCGACGGCGTTCGATAAACAGTTCAACCAGTTCGCCATCGGAAACCATGGCGGCCCTGATTTCCCCCGGCATGACATTGACGAGCAGTTCGTCAGTCACTCGATAGCTGTCCTTCGCGCTTGAAGCCCATACCTTCCAACAGGGTGAGCGTTTCATACAAGGGTAAACCGACCACGTTGAAATAGGAACCGTTGACGGCGGTGACAAAAGCACCGGCTCGTCCCTGTATGGCATAGCCGCCGGCCTTGTCGCGCCATTCCCCGCACGCGAGATAGGAATCGGTCTCAACGGTTGTCAGCCGCTTCAGAGTGACGGCGGTCACGACCCGCCGGCTGCGCGCCACGCCCTGCGGGTCCACCACGCAAACCCCGCCATGGACCCGGTGACGCCGCCCGGACAGCAGCTTGAGGCATTTTCGGGCCGCGTCCTCATCATGGGGCTTGGGCAGGATGCGCCGGCCGCATCCGACCACCGTATCCGCGCCCAGCACCCAGACGCCGGGGTTCGCCTCGGCGACCACGCGGGCTTTGTGCTCGGCCAGTCGCAGCGCCAGTGCGGCGGGCAGTTCCCGCACGCCCGGCGTCTCGTCGATTTCGGCGGGGATCACCTCATCGGGGACGATTCCAACCTGTCGCAGCAGGTCAAGCCGCCTTGGAGAGGCGGAAGCCAGGATGAGTTTCATTGTTTCGTCGCCAGAATTTAAGGTGTTCGATTGATGGGGTTTGGAGCCCGGATCGTCAAGCGGTTTCGGGTTGGACCACCGAGCGAATGGTGAATGCCAGGATGAGATAAACGGTCACCGTCTCGATCCCGATCAAGGCGAGGTTGAGATATGGGTCTCCGCTGAATACGGGCTGGAACAACGGCCTCAGGGCATAAATGCCAGATGCAAAAAACAGCGCCGGAACCAGGCTATAGGAAAGGGCCAGGCAGACCAGGGCCGTCATGTCGGCGCGCGGCGACGGACGCCACAGGGACATCAGGGTGATGAACCCGATATCGCGCGCTGCGAACAGGAAGATCATGGTGCTTCGCACGTTGCGTTTTCCGGCTCCAATCTGATCCGCGTCGAAAAACCCCCATGCGCCGGTGGCCACAATTATCACCAATGCGAGGGCGAGGGTCGACGCGGATCGCGGCAACAATTCGAAAAAATTCCGCAATCGCCGTTCCCCGGCATATCGCCTGAGCATGGTGAACACGGATTTGTCTTTTGGTTCGGCCAGGGCGATGACATAGGCCAGTAACAGGATGACGATCGATCCTATGGTCATGAAATACGAAAGGGAATTTTCAAAGAGCGGAAACATCCGGAACATGCCCGCCGACCTCGCGGGCACATGAATGCCGGCGACGAATATTGCGGTAAAGACCGTGAATCCAAGCCACAGAAATGGTCCATTGCGCGATAACAACTCCACGCGCATCATCCGGCAGGCCCCGACAATTCCCCAAACCACGAAAATGGCTATTGCCGTAGCGGTGAAACCGAATTGCGGGAACCGCATTTCATACCAGCTCATTTCGGTGAGACTGTCGATTCCCCACTTATATCTATCGACGACACTGGTTCCGAGAAACAGAATCGGCGCGGCCGCGGCGAGCCCGATGAACTGATACAGCCACACGCGGAGACGGCCATATGCGCGCCGCTTGCGGATCGCCACCAGGCTGACGATCAGGCTGATGATATGGCTCAGAAGGCCGCAACCCAGATAGATGACCGTGGTCTGCATCAGTCTCGGACTGTAGCCGCCCTTTGACTGCGCCAGCCAGTAGACGCCGAGGCAGATCAGCCCGCCGAACCAGACATAGACCGTCCCGCCATAGAGCTTTCCGATGGCCATTTTCCAGGGCGAAATGGCCGACATGCGCTGTGAATCCCAGGTGCCGTTATTGACCTCCTGAATGACCGAATTGGCCGCGAGCCGATTGCCCCAGATAAAAATGATCGCCACATAGGCCATCAGGGCCGTGTTCGACAATGTGTCGCCGAGACCGGACCGGGTGCCGACCAGCAGAAACAGCGCGCCGAGCAGGGCCACCATCGCGATCAAACGCGAAGGTTTTGCTTCCAGCCATAGATTTCGGGTGAATTCGGGGTTTCCCTTCATGACGCATCTCCGGCGGCCATCCGGTCGAAATAGACTTGTTGCAATGACATCTGGTCTTCCCGCAATCCGCTGACCGGGACGCCCTTGTCGATCAGCGCGCGCAACATAAGATGGCGGGCTTTTCCATCGCCGGCGAATTTGAGCGCCGCGCCGTCATCGGTCTTCGTGACCTGCGATACCCCGTCGAGTGTCTGCAGGAGCGTGATCAGGGCCGGAAAGGGCTCGGCCAGATCGATCATCAGCCGGATGCCCTTATCCCCGGTGGACCCGGCCAGCGGGCGATGGTCCGCGACCCGCCCGTCGCGCAGGATCAGCATGTCGGTACAGTAATCTTCCAGTTCGGCCAGAATATGGGATGACACCAGGATGGTCATGCCGTCGGCTCGCAGGCTGGTCAGCAGCCGGGACAGGGTGTTGCGCGCTTCCGGGTCGAGCCCGGATGCCGGTTCGTCCAGCATCAGAAAATCCGGCGTATGGATGATCGCCTGGGCGATGGCGAGGCGCTGCCGCAATCCACGGGACAGCTCGCCCGCCTTGTGGTCCAGCCGGTCTTCCAGCTCCAGCTTTTGCGCCGCCGCCACCACGCCGGGCGCGACCATGTCCCGGTCCACATCATAGGCGCGGGCCGCATGGGTGAGGCATTGGCGGACCGTCAAATCATCGTAGACCCCAAAGAAATCAGACAGATATCCCATGCGGCGATGGCATTCCCGGGGGAAGGCATGAACGTCGACGCCGTCAAAATCGACGCTGCCGCCGAACGGAACCGTCAACCCGGCGACACAGCGGATCAACGTGGTTTTGCCGGCGCCGTTCGGCCCGACCAGGGCGGTGATGCTGCCGGGCCGGATCGTGCAGTTGATACCGAAAAGCGCCCGCTTGTCCGGGTAATCGAAAACCAGATCATGTATGTCGATCAAATTCTATTTTCCAAATCGTTCGGTGATTCTGGACATCAGCAGATCGCGCAATTCGCGATAGGCCGCCAGCAGCCGTTCCCGGTTGCCTTCCTCGACGGACGGGTCCGGCATGGGCCAGTATAGCAGTTCCGCCGCCGAACTGCGGGTCAGTTCCACGGCTTTATGCTGGGCTTCCGGGGTCAGGGAAATGATCAACTCGAACGACGTATCCATCAAATCCTCGATCCGCTTGGGAATGTGCCGCGACAGATCAATTCCGATTTCCGCCATCACGCTGATCGCCAGCGGGTCGACCTCGCCCGAACGCACCCCGGCGGAATCCGCATAAACCCTTTCGCCGTACAGATGCTTGGCGATGCTTTCGGCGATGGGCGAGCGCAGCGCATTTTCGCCGCATAAAAACAGGATGCTGGATGGCGGTGCAGGTGACTTTTTGGATTCCCTGGCCAAACCGGTCAGCCCCGCGCGTGCAGAACGCAGATCAGCGTAAAAAGTCTGCGGGACGTGTTGTCGTCAATTTCGATATCCCGCGCCAGACGTTCGCGCAGAATTTCCGCGCCCTCGTCATGCAGGCTGCGCCGCCCCATGTCTATGGCTTCGATGCGGGTCCGGCTTGCGGTCTTGATCGCCTCGTAATAGGCGTCGCATACGGTGAAGTAATCCCGGATAACCGAGCGGAACGGCGCCAGCGGCAGCATGACCTCGGCCAGCTTTTCGTCCCGTGGGTCCCGAATGTCGAAACGCAGACGCCGGTCGATGATGCCGAGAGTCACATGATAGGGACCATCGACGCCGTTGGTCAGGGCGAAATCATTGTCCTGCAATAGATCGAAAATCGCGACCTGACGTTCATGCTCGATCTCGGCGCTGCGCACGGCGACGGTCTCTTCGTCGAGAGATATCTTGAGCAGTTTTCTGGCGTCCTTGCCCACGCGATCGAATTCCCGTTTGGTTTAGGCGTCGTCAAGCCGGATCGTTATGGAACGCCCGTGTGCGTCAAGCCCTTCGGCCCTGGCCAGCGCTGCCGCCGCCGGACCGATTGCCGCCAGCGAGTCCGCATCGCATCCGACCAGCGTGGTGCGCTTGAGAAAATCAGTCACCCCGAGCCCGGACGAAAACCGTGCGCTGCGGGATGTCGGCAGAACATGGTTGGGTCCCGCCACATAATCGCCGATTGCCTCCGGCGTATGGCGGCCCAGGAAGATGGCTCCGGCGTGCCGGATTTTTGCGGCGAGTGCATCGGGTCTGCCCACCGCCAGTTCAAGATGTTCGGGCGCGATCCGGTCGATGATCGGCGCGGCATCATTCAGGGTCGGCACCAGGATAATCAGGCCATGGGTTTGCCAGCTTCCCCGCGCCACGTCTTTGCGCGGAAGGTCCGCAAGCAGCGCGTCGATTGCGGCTGCAACCTTGTCGGCATAGGAGCCATCATCCGTAATCAGGACCGCCTGCGCGGCGATGTCGTGCTCGGCCTGGGACATCAGATCGGCGGCGATCCAGTTCGGGTCATTGGCGCTGTCGGCGACCACCAGAATTTCCGACGGTCCCGCGATCATGTCGATGCCGACCTGGCCGAAGACCTGGCGCTTGGCTTCGGCGACCCAGGCATTGCCCGGCCCGGTGATCTTGTCGACCGGCTTGATGGTTTCCGTGCCATAGGCCAGGGCGGCAATCGCCTGCGCCCCGCCCATGCGCCAGATTTCATCAACTCCGGCAATGTCGGCGGCGGCCAGCACCAGCGGGTTCAACACGCCGTCCGGCGACGGCACCGCCATGGCGATGCGGTCGACCCCGGCGACCCGGGCGGGCACGGCATTCATCAGCACCGATGACGGGTAGGATGCGGTTCCGCCCGGCACATATATCCCGACATGCGCGATCGGAGTCCAGCGCGCGCCGAGCCGGACGCCGGCATCGTCGATGTAATCGATCGGCGCCGGTATCTGGCGGCCGTGAAAATTGTGAATGCGGCCATGGGCGAGCTCCAGGGCCGCGATCGCCTCCGGCGAACAGGCCGCGCGCGCCTCGGCGATTTCGGCGGGCGAGACCTTGAGCGAATCGACCCGGTCAACCGTGTAGCGGTCGAATTTCGCGGTATATTCCAGCAGGCGCGCATCGCCACCGGTGCGCACCCCGTCAATGATGCGCGTCACATCGGCGCTGATGTCGCCGGTCGTTTCGCCGCGCCGCGCGATCAGGGCATCGAGATCAGCATCGAAGCCGGGCGCCGCCGAATTAAGACGATGTACCATCGACGGCCTCGCGGAAACGTTCGATCCAGTAGCCGATTTCTTCCGAACGGGTTTTCAGGGCCGCCCGGTTGACCACCAGACGGGAACTGATGTCGGCGATATGTTCGACTTCGACCAGCCCGTTGGCGTGGAGCGTGTCTCCGGTCGACACCAGGTCGACGATCCTCCGGCACAGGCCAAGATTCGGCGCGAGCTCCATGGCGCCGTTCAGCTTGATGCATTCCGCCTGAACGCCCCGGGAGGCGAAATGCTTGCGCGTGATCGAGGGATATTTGGTCGCGACCCGGACATGGCTCCAGCGCGCCGGCTCCTCAGCGGCGATCAGTTCCGGCGGTGCGGCGACCGCCATGTGGCAGCGCCCGATGCCGAGGTCCAGCGGCGCATATATTTCCCGGTAGTCGAATTCCATCAACACGTCATTTCCCGCAACCCCGAGATGGGCCGCGCCGAACGCGACGAACGTCGCCGCGTCGAAGCTGCGCACGCGGATAATCGACATATTGGGAATGTTGGTGGCGAACTGGAGCTGGCGCGCCTTGTCGTCATTGAACGCGGGTTCCGGTTCGATCCCGGCATGGGCAAGCAGCGGCATGAGCTCCTTCAGGATTCGTCCCCGGGGCAGCGCCAGTACGAGCTGGTCCGCGCTTTTGCCGTTGCTGGTCAATTGCCGCCCTCCGTCTTGTCCGCATTCACGTGCGTCGGCCGCCGCATTGTTGGCCAAGGCTCGTCGAAATCGTCTAAATGGCACAGGAGACCGCCGATCTCCAGCCGAATGACGCCGCCGCCGGCGAATACCAGATCAACAATGTTTTCGCCTTCGGCCTTTATGGCGAGCAGCGACAGGATTTCATCACGCCTGTTATGGTCGATCCCCCGCATGCGGACAGCGGAAACCTGCTCGAAACGGATGCCGCAGCGCTGCCGTTCATAGATGCGGCCCTCCACATGGCCGTCGCCCGCATCTTCCCAGCGAAACCGGTTGACCGCCAGCACGAAGCGGAACTGGTCCGGCTCGAACAGCATGTCGGCGATCGGCGTCAGGGCATCCTGCAGGATCGATGAAATGACGGCGAGATCATCGAAATCCGTGACCCTCAGTTTCAGGCGTTCCGTCATATCGGCCCCCGGTCCGACAGCCGCGCGATGTCCGCGCCGCATGCCGCGAGTTTCCGCACGATCCGTTCATAGCCCCGGTCCAGGTGATACACCCGGCCGATCATGGTTTCGCCTTCCGCGGCAAGTGCCGCCAGGACCAGCGACGACGATGCGCGCAGATCGGTCGCCATGACTTCCGCGCCTTTCAGGCGCGGGACGCCGCGCACCATGGCCGATGCGCCATGTACATTTATATCGGCCCCCATGCGCGCCAGTTCCGGCACATGCATGAAGCGGTTTTCAAAAATGCTCTCGGTGATCATCGACGCGCCGTTGGCGACCGTCATCAAGGCCATCATCTGGGCCTGAAGATCGGTCGGAAATCCGGGGAAGGGCTCGGTCATGACATCGACGCCGATGATCCCGCCGGGTTCGGCGGAAACCTCGATCCCGATTTCGGTTTCGGTAATCCGGACCCCTGCCTGGGAAAGCTTGTCCAGGGCGGCTTCCAGCAGACCCCTGCGAATGCCGGCGAGTTCGATCCGTCCGCCGGTGATGGCGGCGGCCATGGCATATGTGCCGGCTTCGATGCGGTCGGGCACGACACTGTGCTCGGCGCCGGTCAGGTGGTCAACGCCCTGTATGCGGAGCGTATCGGTGCCGATGCCCTCAATCCGCGCGCCCATGGCAAGCAGGCAGCGCGCCAGATCGGTGATCTCGGGTTCGCGAGCCGCATTGGACAGCACGGTTTCGCCCCGCGCGAGACAGGCCCCCATCAGAATGTTTTCGGTGGCCCCCACCGACACAAAGGGGAACACGATATTGGCGCCCGTCAGCCCGTTTGGCGCGGTCGCCTCGATATAGCCCTCGCTCAATTCGATGTTCGCGCCAAGCTGGGTCAGAGCCTTGAGATGCAGATCGACCGGCCGGGTGCCGATGGCGCATCCGCCCGGCAGGGACACGCGGGCCGCACCGAACCGCGCAACCAGCGGCGCCAGCACCAGGATCGACGCCCGCATTCGGCGGACCAGGTCATAAGGGGCCGTGGTGTCGTTGACCGGCCCGGCGCACAGGGAAACGGGCCCACGGGATCCGTCATCCTTGGCCGTTTCCTGTACCGCGACTCCATGATGCTGCAGGAGTTGAATCATGGTTTTGATATCGGCCACGTCGGGCAGGTTCGACAGGGTCAGCGTGTCGTCGGTCAGCAGGCTGGCGGTGAGCAGGGGCAATGCGGCATTTTTTGCGCCCGCGATGGGTATGACGCCATCCAGCCGGTTTCCGCCGCGAATTCGAATTTTGTCCATGTTCGTCCATTATTACAGGTGATCGGGTATTACAGGTGATCGGACCCTGTGTTTCTGGTAGAGGCGTATATAGTGAGGCGAGGCCGGAAACGCCAGCTTTCCACCGTTCCGGTTATCCGTTGTTCGTATCTTCGTTTTTGGCGGGTTCGGCGGCGCGGGCCCGCTGTTGTTCCTTGCGGCGTTTCAGGTTTTCGCGCAGCGCGTCGGCCTGACGTTCCTGTCGTTTTTCGCCGGCGGAATTCTGCGCATTGTCCTTTGGGGCGCCCGGGTTGTTTTGGCGGCTCACGATCTGTCCGC
>CALGIA010000433.1 GCA_937916005.1 uncultured Rhodospirillaceae bacterium | reverse complement strand
GCCGTCCCCGGGGCGTTGCTGCACGCGGGCATGGATCACCGCGCCATGGGTGACATCCGGATCGTCGCCCGCGTCCTTTTCCACCGCCGCCATGGCCATGCCCTCGCCAAGGTCCTGCCGCGAGAGACAGAATGCGACGACCCCGCCGCGCGGCAGATCGATTTCCACCGGATCCGGGAAGATTCCGGTCAACAGGGCGCTGTAGGCCGCCTTTGCCGCCGCGGTGGCGCATGCCCCCGTGGTCCATCCGCGCCGTAAGGGCGCTTCGCCTGCCGGTCCCGCCACAAAAACCTCTTGATCGCTTATCTGCCCTGCAATAGGCATGGCTCGACCTTATAGCAACAGCCCGCGAGTTTCACGATTTGAAGACCCTCATGGACAATCTGCCGGAATTCGCGCCGGGGTCGGTGTGGTTGGCCGGGGCCGGGCCGGGCGATCCCGGATTATTGACCCTGCACGCCGTCAACGGAATTCGCCAGGCCGATGTGATTGTCCATGACGCGCTGGTGTCCCATCAGATACTCAATGTGATCGACCGGAAGGAACGTCTCGAATATGCCGGCAAGCGCGGCGGCAAGCCGTCGCCGCAACAGCGCGATATCTCGCTGCGTCTGATCGAGTTGGCGCGCCGGAACAAGCGCGTGTTGCGGCTGAAGGGCGGCGACCCCTTCGTCTTCGGCCGTGGCGGCGAAGAGGCTCTGGCCCTGGCCCGGGAAGATATTCCGTTTCGGATCATTCCGGGTGTCACAGCCGGGGTCGGCGGTCTGGCCTATGCCGGAATTCCCGCGACCCACCGCAGCGTCAATACGGTGGTCAGCTTCATCACGGGGCACACTCTCAGCGGTGATCATGAAGGCGTCGATTGGGCCGCCTTGTCGCGCGGCTCGCCGGTGCTGGTGTTTTATATGGGGCTGTCACGCCTGGCGACGATCCGCGACAATTTGATCGCGGCGGGTCGTGAGCCGGACCATCCCATGGCGCTGGTGTCCAAGGCGGCGACCCCGGATCAACAGGTTGTCATCACCACTTTGGCCGATTGCGTCGATTCCGCCGCAAAATCGGGCATTGGCGCGCCGGTCATCATTGCCGTGGGGAAGGTGGTGGATCTGCAGGCCAGCCTGAACTGGTTCGATCCGCGTGAATTGGGAAGCGGTGCGCCGTTTGGCGATGACATTCAACCCGTGAAGCCGGCGGGACATGACTGAGCCCGCGCGCGGCTGGATCCTGGCGGCGCCATGCTCCAACTCGGGCAAGACGCTGGTGTCCGCCGCCCTGCTCCGCCTGTTGGCCCGCCAGGGGTCCAGCGCGACTCCGTTCAAGGTCGGCCCCGACTATATCGACCCCGGGTTTCTGTCCGCCGCCGCGGGAACGGTCTGTTGCAATCTGGATCCATGGGCCATGGGGCCGGCGCGGCTCGGTCAATTGCTCGGCAACCAGCCGGGCGACCGCTTTTTGATCGAAGGCGTCATGGGTCTGTTCGACGGCGCGGTCAGCGGCGATGGATCGACGGCGGATCTTGCAGCCCAATTCAGCCTGCCCGTCATATTGGTGATCAATGTGCGGGGGCAGGGCGCGTCGGTCGCGGCGTTGGCGCAAGGGTTCGCCAACCACCGCGCCGACATTGATGTGGCCGGCGTGATTTTCACCCGGGTCGGCAGCGCCCGGCATGAAACAATCCTGCGCACCGCCTGCGCCGACGCCGGCATTCGGGTGTTCGGCGCGCTGGCGAACGATCCGACGTTAACATTGCAGGAGCGGCATCTGGGGTTGGTACAGGCCGGCGAACGCGCCGATCTGGAGGCATTGCTGGAGCGCGCCGCCGATTGTCTGGGCGATAATCTGGATCTTGCCGGATTACAGGAAATCGCCGCCGCGCCGTCCATAAGGAACGCGGGCCCGTCGGCCCCGCTGCGGCCCCTGGGCCAGCACATCGCCGTCGCTCGCGACATCGCCTTCGGTTTTTGCTACCCGCATATTCTGGAAGATTGGCGCAGTGCGGGCGCGCGGATCGGTTTCTTTTCGCCCCTGGCCGATGAAGCCCCCGCGGCTGACGCGGACGCGGTCTATCTGCCCGGCGGCTATCCCGAATTACATGCCGGACGCTTGTCATCCAATGAAAAGTTCCTGCAGGGCCTCCGGGATGCGGCGGGCCGGGACGCGGTGATTCTGGGCGAATGCGGCGGCTATATGGTGTTGGGACGGGGCGTTGAGGATTCGGACGGTGAAAACCATGCCATGGCCGGGCTTCTGGATCTGGAAACCTCCTTTACGCAACGCAAGCTGCATCTGGGGTACCGCCAGGCCACATTACAGGCGGATTGCGGCCTGGGCGCAGTGTCATCGGAGTTCCGGGCCCATGAATTCCACTACGCCAGTGTGATCCGGGAACAGGGCGCACCCCTGTTCACCCTGCGGGATGCGCTGGGCGCGCAGCTTGATCAGGCCGGGCTGGTCTCCGGCAGGGTCATGGGAAGCTTCATCCATCTGATCGACCGCGTCGGCTAGACCCCAAAGGCGACCAAAGCGACCAGGACGGCCAGTTCGCAGATTTGCTGACACGCGCCCAGCACATCGCCGGTCTGGCCCCCGATCTGCCATCGCGCCAATCCGTAAATCGCGGCCCAGCCCACGGCGGCGGCGCAGGCGGCAATCAATGTCGCGCCAACTCCCAGCATGACCAGACAGACCAGCAGGGCCACGGCCAGGGCCAACAGGAGTCCGGCTTCCGGTCGCCCGGTCGCCGCCCCCAGACCGTCGCTCCGGGCCGCCGGCAGGATCGCCATGAGTCCGGCAATGGCGGCGCGCGAGGCCGCCCCCGCCGCCAACAGGGCCGCGAAGACATCCTGTAATTCGGCGATGGCGGCGATGCGCATGATCACGGCCAGCACGATGGCGAGAACCCCGTAGGCGCCGACGCGGCTGTCGCGCATGATCTCCAGCTTGGCCGCGCGGTCCCGTCCTCCGCCGAAGCCATCGGCCACATCGCTCAACCCGTCTTCATGCAAGGCGCCGGTCAGCAGCACCTGGGCCATGACCACGAAAACAGCCGCCAACAAAGGCGGCAAACCGGCCCAAAGCGCAAGGCCCCAGGCCGCCGCGCCGACACTTCCAATGACCAGCCCGACGACCGGAAAGGCCCAGACTCCCCTGGCCAGCCTTCCGTGCCAAACGCCGCTGAAATCGCCCACGGGCAGGCGGGTAAAAAACCCCAGGACAAGAAGAAAATCATCCCAATATCGGTGCATCACGCTTGACCTGTCCCCTGCCTGACCGGATGATCGCGCCCGTTCCACGACACCCTTGGTATTACATACCATGCCACAAGAAAGAAAACCTGCCCGCCATGCCCCGATCCCAAGACGAATTGCGCGACCTCCTGAGCAATCTGCCGCAAGAAGATGGGGATGCGCGCGCCGCCGCAAAGGCGCGCACCGACCAGCTTACCAAACCGCAAGGGTCCCTGGGCAAGCTGGAGGATCTGGCCCAGTGGCTCGCCGCCTGGCAGGGGCGGGAAATTCCCCGGCTGGACAAGGTTCAGGTGCTGGTTTTTGCCGGTAATCATGGCGTCGTCGCCCAGGGCGTGTCCGCATTCCCGGCTGAAGTCACGGTGCAGATGGTCGCAAATTTTCAGACCGGGGGCGCGGCGATCAATCAGCTTTGCGCCGTTGCCGGGGCGGAGCTGAAAGTCCTGGCGCTTGATCTCGACACGCCGACGGCCGATTTCACCCAGGCCCCGGCAATGGGTTGGGACGAATTCCTGGAGGCAGTGCGCCGGGGCATGGGACAGGTCGATCCCGACGCGGATCTGGTCTGCATCGGCGAGATGGGCATCGGCAACACCACCGTTGCGGCCGCTCTCGCCCATGCGCTCTATCACGGAGACGCCAGGGACTGGACCGGGAGGGGCACCGGCGTGGATGCGGCGGGGCTGGAGCGCAAAGCGCTGGCCGTCGCGCGTGGCCGGGAACGTCATGCCGATGTGCTGGGCGATCCCATGGAGGTCGCGCGTTGTCTGGGCGGGCGGGAATTGGCCGCCATGGCGGGCGCAGTCCTGGCGGCGCGGCGCGCGCGCATACCGGTGTTGATCGACGGCTATGTGGCCGGCGCGGCCCTGGCGCCGTTTCATGTTGCGGCGCCGGGTTTCCTCGACCATTGCTGGGCCGCCCATGTGTCGGCGGAACATGCCCACGGGCGGCTGCTGGAAAAGATGGGTCTGTCGCCATTGCTGGATCTGGGCATGCGGCTGGGCGAGGCGTCGGGCGCGGCCACGGCGATCCTGTTGCTGCGGGCCGCGCTTGCCGCCCATGCGGGCATGGCCAGCTTCGCCGACGCCGGCGTGGCGGAACAGCTCGAATAGGAATTCAGAGCAAATTCAGGCTAGTTAGGATCATTTGATGGCGGCAAATCGGCGTCTCGGGCAGGCGCGGCTTGCAGCGCGATGCGGTGCATCGGGCAAAATCCGCAACGCACCCGAGACGCCGATTGGCCCCACCGAAGGCCGGGTTATTCCGCCCCGTGGCCGCGTTGCGCTTCTTGGCCGATACACCGCATCGCCCGGCGAAGCGCGCCTAACCACGGGGCGGAATAATCCCGGTCAAATGATCCTAACTAGCCTGAAATTGCTCTAGCCCAGCGCCGCGGTCAGGCGTCGCCACGCCGCCCCATCGCCCGGCAACCCTAACCGTAACCAGTTTTCGTGATCCGGAAAACGGCGCACATGAATCCGGGCCTGCGCAAGACGAGCGCTTAAGTCCGTCGCCCGGTCGGTCCGCAGCAGGACGAACAGATCGGTTCCGCCGACAATTTCGCCGTGGCCGGCCAAAAGACGCCGCAGATTCGACGCCTGTTCCGCCAACATTTGGCGATGGCTCGCGATCCACGGAGCATCGCCATAAGCCTGGGCCGCAATCGCCAGCGCCGGCCCGTTCACCGGCCACGGACCGATTTGGGTCCGCGCTGCCTCGATCACCTTCGACGGGCCGATCAGAAACCCCAGCCGCAGACCCGCGAGGCCGAAGAATTTGCCGAAAGACCGCAGGATCAACAATCCGGGTCGGCCGGCCTCACCCGCCAGGCTGCAATCGGGCAGCACATCGCAAAAGGCCTCGTCCACAATCAGGAAACCGTCCCGCGCCGCCAGCTGGTCCGCCAGGGACAGCAAACCCGCCGCCCCGTGGACCGCGCCGGTTGGGCTGTTGGGATTGACCACCACCACATAGCGGAACTGCGCCGGCAAATCGGCCAGATTGGAAATTTCGTGCAGGTCATGGCCGGCGCGCGCCCAGCGATAGGCATGTTCGCAATAGGTCGGGCCCAGCACCGCAACTGTCCCGGTGGGCAGCAGATCGGGCAAGAGCTGCAACAGGGCCTGGGAGCCGGGGCCAAAACAGATGCTTCCCCCCATGTCCGGTGCGGCCATGCCGAAATAGCCGGCGGCGGCCTCAAGCGTTTCCTGTTCCGCCAGCCGGCGCGGCAATTGCCGCCAGGAGCCGGGCGACGGTGGATCAAAGGGATAGGCGACGGGCGCAATTCCGGTGGACAGATCCAGCCAGTCCGCGCCACTTCCCGCCGCATCGATCGGCGGTTCGCCGCCATGATGTATGTGTTCCGCGCCGTCGGCCACGCCTTCATTCCCCGGGTCTCTACAGAAAAACATGCTTACCATGTCCCCGGCCATGTCCCCAGGATTTGATGAATGAGGAACGTTGAAAATGGCCATATTGGCGTGACGGAAC
>CALGIA010000432.1 GCA_937916005.1 uncultured Rhodospirillaceae bacterium | reverse complement strand
TCGATACGGACAAATATTTCGTCCTTTGTGCAAATGTGCTGGGCGGTTGCATGGGCACCACCGGACCGATGGATATCGACCCGGCGACCGGCGAGCCCTATGGGCTGGATTTCCCGGTCATCACGATTTCGGACATGGTCCGCGCCCAGACGCTTCTGCTGGATCATCTGGGAATTGACCAGCTATTTTGCGTCATCGGCGGCTCCATGGGCGCCATGCAAACCCTTGAATGGGCGGCACGCTATCCGAAAAGAGTGTTTTCCGCGGTCCCGATCGCGGGCGCGGCGCGGCATTCCGCGCAAAATATTGCCTTTCATGAAGTTGGCCGTCAGGCCATCAAGGCCGATCCGGACTGGTGCCAGGGCAAATATCTCAGCGCGAACAGGAAACCGTCGCGGGGCCTGGCGGTGGCGCGGATGGCCGCCCATATCACCTATCTTTCCGAAGCGGCGCTGCACCGCAAATTCGGACGCAAACTTCAGCAACGGGATGCGGTGAGTTTCGCCTTCGATGCGGATTTTCAGGTCGAAAGCTATTTGCGGCACCAGGGCAGCACCTTCGTCGACCGTTTCGATGCGAATTCCTATCTCTATATCACCCGGGCAATGGATTATTTCGACCTGGCCGTGGAACATGAAGGCGTGCTGGCCGGCGCTTTTAGCGGCACGGAGGTGCGGTTCTGTGTAATTTCATTCACCAGCGACTGGCTGTTTCCGACCTCCGAAAGCAAAGAGATTGTTCACGCGCTCAACGCGGTTGCGGCCAATGTCAGCTTTGTTGAAATCGAAACCGACAAGGGTCATGATGCATTTCTGTTGGAGGAGCCCGAGTTTCACTCAACGCTAAGAGGCTTCCTGAACGGCGCCGCAGAACATCGCGGGCTTACTGCCACATGATCGACCCAAGGGGGCATGCGTCCGGCGTCGGCCTGCCAATGCGGGGCGATCTGCGCATAATCGCCGACATGATCGAGCCGGGAAGCAGAGTGCTGGATATCGGCTGTGGCGACGGGGCGTTGCTCGATTTCCTGGTTCACGAAAAAAATATCGATGGGCGGGGCATAGAGCTCAGCCAAGCCGGCGTGAACGCCTGTGTGACCCATGGCTTGTCGGTAATCCAGGGCGACGCGGACACGGATTTATCCGATTATCCCGACCAGGCATTCGATTACGCAGTGCTCAGCCAGACATTACAGGCAACGCGGAATCCCCAGGAATTGCTGTATCAGCTGGTTCGGATCGCGCGCCGGGCGATCGTATCTTTTACCAATTTCGGACACTGGCGCATGCGCTGGTCGCTGACATGGCATGGCCGCATGCCCGCGATCGGTGGCGACGATATCATGTGGTATGACACGCCCAATATCCATTTATGCACCATCCGGGATTTCGTGGAACTGTGCCGCGCTCTTGATCTCAAGGTGGAGCGCGCGGTCTCGCTGAGCCGCACGGGCTCGTCATGGGAAATCAGCCGTATTGGCGCGGCCGCAAATCTGCTCGGCCAGCAGGGCATTTTCTGTCTCACCCGAAACTAGAGCAAATTCAGGCTAGTTAGAATCATTTGATGGCGGCAAATCGGCGTTTCGGGCAGGCGCGGCTTGCGGCGCGATGCAGTGCATCGGGCAAAAGCCGCAACGCACCCGAGACGCCGATTTGCCCCACCGAAGG
>CALGIA010000431.1 GCA_937916005.1 uncultured Rhodospirillaceae bacterium | reverse complement strand
GGGATCCATCGAAACGATGGTTTTCGGCGTTCCGGCGTTCCGGATCAATCCAGGTAATCCTCGATATCCACCTCGCCCCAGCCTTGCGGCCAGACCCGGTCGAAATCGGGCAGATGCAGGCGGCTCTTGATGGTCGCGTCGATCGCCATCTTTCCCGCTACCCGGTTGAACGGATCGCCGGGGATCGGCGTGCCCGACGGGTCGCCCGGATGGCCACGGGTCCGGGGAATGATGGTGACGTCGAGCGCCGGGTCGGCGCGAGTGGCGATGGCGTGATAGACGCTGCCGGGATCGTCCATGTCGGTGTCCTCCGATACGGCGACGGCGAGCTTGGCGTTGTTATAGGGCGTGGACATGACGGCCAGCAGCGCGTCGCCCACGACGCCGTCGCGCGGCGCGCCCCGGATCTGGATCACGCAGGACATGGCGCCGCCCCAGGTTGGAAAGCGGACATCCTTCACGTCGACGCTCATCTCGCACAAGCGCGTGTAGAGCAGCGCCTCGTGGCACAGCCGGGGCAGGACCTGGTGGTCGGTCTCTGGCACGGTTTGCACCGCCCGGTAGATCGGCCTGTCCTTGCGCATGGTGATGGCGGTAAACTTGACCGGCGGCTGCGGGACGCGCGCGGGAATGCCATACATCTGCGGGTTGGGGCCGCAATCCATCACCGAAGTCTCGCCGAGAAGAATCAGGCCCTCGATAACGATTTCCGCCTCGGCCGGCACGGTCAGGTCGATGGTCTCGCAGGGGACCATTTCCACATCCTGGTCCATGATGGTGCCGAACATCTCGGTCTCCCCCCATGAATCCATATGGATGCCGGCATAGTTGCCCATGATTTCGAAGGCGGGTGGAACGCCGGCGACAAACGCGATGGGCACTTCGGTGACGCCCATGGCCTGGTATTTCTTGAAGATCGCCGTGGTGTCGCGCGACACGAACAAGCAGAACCCGGAATCGGGACCGGTTATGGTGGTCAGCGCGTTCATCACGTTGTAACGGTCGGTGTCCGGGTCGCGCACCCAGCTCATGCAAGTCATCATGGGGTTGGGATCGACGTCGGATTGATAGCAGATCGGCAATTCGCGGATATCGAGATCGGCGCCGGTTTTGATCACTTCCTTGATCGGCCCGGTTGTTACATTGATCACGCCGCGTGGCGGCTGGCGCAGCCGGTAAGCCAGGGTTTTAAGGTAATCGTCCTCGCAAACGCCGAGCGCGCGGGCCTGCAGATTACGGTGCTTGACCATAATGTCGATGACCCGGAAGCCGGGTTTCTCGATGATGTTCTCAAACAGGATCGGGTTTTCGCTCTGGGCCGAGATGGCCCCGATATTCTTGATGCTGACCGGCTTGGTAATTACGGTAACGACGTCTTCGTTGGTTTTCAAATAACCGCGCAGATCCTTGTCGAGCGCAAAGTTCTGACCTTCGCGCTGCGTCGGCGCGGGCGGCAGATCCGGCTTTCCGCGAATGGGCGTGTACAAATCGATCTCCTCCCAAATTTATGGCGCTGGAACCTTATACCGACATTTCCCAGATGGCATTCGTATCGGAGGCAATCGGAGACGGCCACCACCACCCAAGGAAGAAATTTCACTTTGCGGCCATCCGACAGCCCCGATTTAAAGATTTGGCCGTCGTTGGAATCCCATGTGACCAATTTTCCCGCCATCAAGATGTAGCCCGACCAGCGACAGAACGGATTTGTATCGCGGCGTGATCTGTCCCATTTCGTCTCTCCCCTATGTCGGAATGACCGGCAACAACAGGTGCGACGGATGCGCCTCATCATGGAAAATCTTGTGCAGCGTGGTTTTGCTGCTGGTGACATGCCATGGCGCATGGGTGCGCCCGAGTGATTCCGGCGCCAGTTCATAGTTACGCGCCCGGGCATGGTCCAGGCTGGAAATCACCAGTTTAATACGATGGTCACGCTTGAAAACATTCGACAAGGGCGCAAGCGAGACCGCGTATTCATAAATTTCGCCCGGCGTTACCGGTTCTGGTTTGAGATGCGGATGATAGGGCTCATAAGGTTTCGAGCGTTCCGCATCCAGTTCCCGATGGGACGCTTTCAGGAACCCCTTGGTCAGTTCCACTTCCTTGCCGCTGGGGGCGACATCCCGCACCGACAGTATCCATGTGGCATCGTCCTGATCGATTTTCGCGTGAAAATAGAACGCGGCGGGGCCGGTGATTTCGAGCGCTTCCTTGAGAGGCTCGGTCACGTATTGGACGGAATTGGGATTGAAGGTTTCATCGGGCGGCTGCTGGACGAAGGCATCCGGTTTTCCCATGGCTTCCTCTGGCTCCAGGGACAGACCTTCCCAGCGCCGAAGATACAGCTTGGTCCACTCGGTGCGGGCCAGCGGCCATTCGTTTTCTTCCCGCCATTCTTCCGCGCCATTGACGTAGAACCGAATGGGCGGCTCGTCCATGATTCCCGTGTCCATGCCCTTGAGCCAATAATCATACCAGCGCAGAACTTCCGCATTGTATTCGTCGGGAAGCGGGCGGATTTCAACCACGGGCGCGTCGATCTCGAGCTTCTTCGGCGCGTCAATGCCGAGATAGTTATGGAACGCGCCGACCAGATGCATATGGGCGTATGCCCACCAGCCGGACCGCGCATAGGTCGGGATCTTGATCTTGTCATACATGGTGTAGGGCGATCGTTCCCAGTAATAGGGTCCGTCATTGGGGTTGGCCAGAATATCGAACAGGCAGGGCGCCTTGCCGGGATTGTCGGCAAAGGTAAACATCTCCGGATTGATCTGAATGTCCGGGTCGGACGTGATCTCGGCGATAATTTTCTTTAATTCCTCGGGCGTCGAATTCTTGACCGTCACCGACGTGCTGTTGTCGGCGCAAATTCGCTGGATATAAAGATAGTGAAAAAAGCTCTGCAGGATGCCGCCGTGATGGGTCGATTCGCGGTAAAAATCCGCCGGCGCATTCCACGGCATGATTGCCTTCAAATGCGGCGGTTGTTCCGCCGCGACCAGAAGCTGGATGGTGCCGAAATAGGAAATTCCGACCATGCCCACATTGCCGTCGCACCACGGCTGTTCGGCAATCCACTCGATCAGATCGTAACCATCCTGGGCTTCCTGCGGCGATACCCAACCGAGATATTCGCCCTCGGAATGGCCGCTTCCGCGCACGTCGGCAATGATCTGCACGTATCCGCGCGAGGCGAAATATTCCGGGGTTCCTGCTTCTATCGGGGTGTGATGGATCGGCGACTGGGCGGGCTGTGCCGGAATGGTCAGGGACTGAATGCCCTTGCCGTAGGGAGACATGCCCAGCAATGCGGGGAATTTCTCATCTGACTCAGGTCGGAAAATATCGACCGCAACCTTGACGCCGTCGCGCATGGGGATCATCACATCCCGGTCTTCCCGCATGCCGTATTTCTTTTCGGACGCGATCTTGCTCATCGCCGGTCCCCTTTTTCATTGTGAACTCGCCCAATATGACGGTTTGTTTTATTCCGAGGCTTTTTCGCCCAACAGTGCTTCGCGGAAGCGCGCGCGGAGCGGAGCGCCGTGCCGTCCCAGGCCGGCAACACCAGGGGAACCGGATTGCAGTTGACTTTTATGGACGCGAACACGGGGCCGGGCTCTTTAAACCAACAATTCCCACATAACTTTCAAATTCGCCCCGACGATACCAATTCTGCACCGCTGTTGGAATAGGATTCCCTCCGCTGATATCCGACAGCCAGATTTTCATGATCTGTCCATGTTCGGCTGCCCTTTCGGCCAATTCCGTCGTCATCCATGCACACCTCTCCTGTCTTGTCGCCTTGCCGTCAATTTCCTCGGCCTACGCCGAAACGGGTCTATTGCAATGACCTTTATACTGTCGAGCCAGTAGGGTTATGATCGACGGGAGGTGGTGTCTCGTAGTTAGTGGAAATTCGTCGGTGGCGTCCTCCGAGCAGGTGATTGTTGGCCGTATCAGGCGGCGAGGTCAAGCGTCGCGGGTTTGATTGTCTGAGACAGGGACTCCGATCCATCGACCTTTCGCATTTGGATCTGTCCGGAGGCTAACAAAGCCCAAAGCAGCATTGCCACGGTATCGGGGTTCGGCAGCACAGTCTGGGTCTTGATCCGACGCTTGAACTCCTCGTTGAGGCGTTCGATGGCGTTGGTCGTCCGCGCCGACTTCCACTGCGACGGATCCAAGCGGGTGAAGCTGAACAGGCGATTTCCAGCCTCTTCGAGGCTGTCGGCAACGGCTTTGCACTTCAGGCGCCATTTACCCAGGAGCGCCTTGCGCCGCGTCTCAACCTCCTCTGCGGTCTTTGCATAGATCATGTTGCGATAATCTTCGGTTAGCTCATCGTGCATGCGCTTCGGGGCGTGGCCGAAAAGATTGCGGTGCTTGTGAACCGTGCAGCGCTGAATGGGAACATCGCCCCAGAGCGCGAGAAGGGCGGCCTCAAGTCCGGGCGCGCCGTCAACAATGACGAATTCCGGAGCGCTCAGCCCACGCCTGTCCAGATCGTTAAGGAACTGACGCCAGGCGGCCGTGCTCTCTCCCCCCATATTCATGATGGATAACAGCACCTTCTGCCCGTCCCGACGCACGCCGATTGCCGCAAGAACCGAGATCGCGGTCACCTTCCGGTCCACGCGGGTCTTAATGACGGTGCTGTCCAGGATCAGTCGAACAATATCCTCGCCCACAAGACTGCGGCAGCACCAAGCCTCCCAGTCCGTCTTCACCTTCCGCCAGGCTCGGCTGACGACGTCCTTACTGACGGCCCCTTGGCAGAGACCGAACAGCGCCCGTTTCACCCGCCGGGTGTTGGTGCCGGCAAGATAGACCGCAGCGATTAACGCCTCGGCCTTCCGCGTCAGACGCTGATTGTCTGCGGTCAGCGCCTATGGGACGAATTGAGGTAATTGCATAACGGAGGATTTTTGGCTCATCGTCGTGACCGAAGGGAACGAAGATGAGACAGAAATCAATGAGCAACGACCCGGCGGAGATAGCTGTTCGGGATATTCGCCGCAAGAACTATGCCCGAAAGTTGGTGACGGTGATTTCAGGCGGCGTGTTTGATTTGCT
>CALGIA010000430.1 GCA_937916005.1 uncultured Rhodospirillaceae bacterium | reverse complement strand
CCCCTGGTGATCAGATGGTGATCAGATGGTGATCAGATTGCCTTGCGGTCTCGAAGCGCTGCGATATCGCCATGGGAATAGCCCAGATCGGCGAGAATATCGTCGGTATGTTGTCCCATCTCGGGCGCCGCACTGCGCAATTGCCACGGCGTCCGGTGGAACCGGACCGGCTGACCGACCAGATCGATCGGGCCGCGCGTCGGGTGATCCACCGTCGCCGCCATGCCGATATGTTTGACCTGGGGGTCGGCGAAGGTCTGGTCCAGCGTATAGACCGGCCCCGACGGCACGCCGTTTTCATTGAGATGGGCGACCCAATCCGCCGTCGTTCGGGTGCGCGTGTGGGCGTTGATCGCGTCATGAATTTCCGGCCGGTGTTCGCGGCGCGCCCTGGCATCGATGAAACGCGGATCGTCCTGCAACCCATCCGCCCCCAGCGCCTTTGCGAGACGCGCGAACATCACATCGCCCGACGCCGCGATATTCATGAAGCCGTCACTGGTTTCGAACATGCCGGTGGGCATATTGGTCGGGTGGTCGTTGCCGGCCTGCGGCGCGACCTCGCCATCGACGGTCCAGCGCGCGGCCTGGAAATCCATCACGGCGATCTGCGCCGCCAGAAGGGACGAATCCACCCACTGGCCCTCGCCGGACACCTCGCGCTCCAGCAACGCCGCCAGAATGCCCATGGCGCAGAACAGCCCGCCGGTGATATCGGCGACGGCGATACCCGCCCGCACCGGCCCCTGCCCCGGCAAACCCGTGACCGACATCAACCCGCCCATGCCCTGGGCGACCTGGTCATAGCCGGGCCGGTTGGCGTAGGGGCCATCCTGACCGAACCCGGATATACTGCCGAGAACGATGCGCGGATTTACTTTTCTGAGAGACTCATAATCGATCCCGAGCCGGTTTTTCACGTCCGGCCGGTAATTTTCCACCACCACATCGGCGCTTTCCACCAGCTTCATGAAAACAGCAAGACCTTCCGGCGCCTTCAGATTCAGGGTCATGGCCCGCTTGTTGCGGTGAAGATTCTGGAAGTCCGACGATTCCCGCCCTCCGGTATAGCCATCGGCGCGCGCAACCGGTTCTTCCATCTTGATGACATCAGCGCCCCAATCGGCCAGCTGACGCACGCAGGTCGGCCCCGACCGGGCGCGGGTGAGATCGAGGATCTTGAACCGGGACAGGGGAAGCGCCGCTTTGTTCATGTCATCTGCGCCTTTTCGGTGATGAAACGGGTGCGCCCCATCCTAGCGCAGCATGCGTGACGCCCAAGGGAAAATTGCGCTAAGCTGACCGTCGATGCCAGCGAACCAGGGAACAGCAATATGAAACCGATGCCCATAGCCGACCTGCATAAAGTGGCGCAGGACCTTGCCGAGACCGGAAATCGGGTCAGCGTCCTGTGGCAGGAACCGGATTCCCTGGCCTTCGTGGCGCGCGGCCGCGAGTACCGCAGCGAGTTCCATATCGATCCCTGCGACGAGGTCATGTTCATGATCAAGGGCGACATGAATCTGCATTACCGCACCCCGGAGGGCAAAGAGGAAATCTCGGTACTGAAGGAAGGCGAAACCATTCATACTCCGGCCGGGGTGCCCCACTCGCCCCGCTTTCCGCCGGACGCCTTCGTTCTCGTCCTGGAACGCCAGCGCCGGGACGGCGAAATCGACCGGTTCCAGTGGTTCTGCCCATCCTGCGACAATTTCCTGCATGAAGAACAGTTCGTGGTCAGCGACTACGCAACCGATCCGGTGTCCAGGGCCTATCAGAACTTCTTCGACTCGGAGGAATTTCGAACCTGCTCCCAATGCGGCACGGTAATGCCGACGCCGTAGCTCGGCGATTGAGACAATAGAATCCCCTCCCCCCTTGAGGGGGAGGCAGGGTGGGGGGTCGCCGCCTACAGGCGGCAATAAAGTTTTCATAGCGCTTACGCGCGCGCCCCCACCTTAATCCTCCCCCTCGAAGGGGGGAGGAAATCTTTATTCAGGTCACCACTACGTTATCGAGAACTATTGCCGACGCCGTAATTCCGGCCTATTTAGACCACGGGTTTCGGGCTTTTCGACCAGCGCGCCATCGACGAAAATCGAGTCCACGTTCTCGTTATAGAAACACATCAGATTTCCGATCCGGGGGCATTCCGCGACCGGTTCGGGATAGCTCCACACGATGTCCTCATATGTCTCGCCGCCAATGGCAGCGGACCAATAGACCGCCTCGCCCTTGTAGGGACACGCCGTGCGCTTGTCGCCGGGAGTCAACAGATCCATGCGGACGTCTTCCGCCGGGATGTAGTAGCGAGTCGGCAAGCCGGTTTCGAACAGAAAAAATGCCCGCGTGCTCTCGGCCACAGTTTCACCGCCCAGAATCACCTTGACCGCGCGCGACGACGGCAGTGCGTCGATCCGCTTATAGGGATCCCGGGGGTGGACGAAGATCTCTTCGTCTTCCTCAAACCATTGATCGACCCGGTTCCAGTAAAACGCGCCATAGCCGGCAAGCTCCGGTACTTCATCGTAGGGCGTCTGATAGGACCACAGCGCGTTTTCCGCCGTCCGGTCGCCGACCGTGACCGACCAGTAGGACGCATGTCCCTTGAACGGACAAAAGGATGTGTTGTCGGTCGGGGCCAGAAGATCGGCGCGGATATCTTCCATGGGGAAATAATAAACCGGGATCTGGCGGGATTCATACATCAGCACGGCC
The DNA here is from genome assembly GCA_937916005.1 of uncultured Rhodospirillaceae bacterium. Classification (GTDB taxonomy): domain Bacteria; phylum Pseudomonadota; class Alphaproteobacteria; order MPNO01; family MPNO01; genus CALGIA01. The sequence continues at coordinate 5,846 of CALGIA010000430.1, read as the reverse complement.
CGGATGGAATCGGCGACGGTTTCGCCGTTGAACATCACCCGCAGCCGCCGGGGCGACGGTTCCAGATGAACATCGTAATCAGGCGCCTTGGCGAATCCGGGCGATTTTCCGGCGGTGGCTGTCTCAACCATGGCGCACTCCTTCAACCATATCGGCAAAGACCAAGGATCGCTTCATTAACCGGCGGAAGCAACCACCCCTCACTCATTGCCGAGGGGAAGCTCACTTGAAATTTGTTTCACGTTCTGGCGGGCCTCCGGACATCCGGTGGATGGAATTCGAAATAAATCATGGAAACTTCCGGTGTTCACCCGGAAGCGGACATCGCTGGCGTCACCGCCGACAGCCGCTTATGACCCGATTCGGATATTCCGGGCTGATGGAGCCAACCGTCAAAGGCACATACATTTTCGCTCGTCAGTTGCTCCGAAGGTACACCCAGACCCACCGTTAACACATGGATGTCGGTGGGCTTTACATCTTTTGAAGAAACTGGGGAAAAGTGTCGGGATTCTTTACACCTTTTAGAATCCACATATTTGTGCGCGATTTAACCTATTGATTGCAAATACTTATTTTAATTAAAGAAGCTGGCACGGTTCTTGCTACACTAGGATCGACGAACTTGATTCCGCCGCGTACCGATCGGCGTTATCCCTATCCGAGAGGAAACGTAACATGCACTTTGGGTATATTCAGCGTATTGCCACTCTATGTTCAGCGGGGTTGTTATCCTTAATGATCCTGATTCCCTCGGCTAATGCTATTCCAACCGAGATAGATTTCGTTCCTGGCTCCAATGATCATTTACTCACGCGGAGCGGCGGCTTGGACTGGCTCGATCTCACCCAGACTCGAGGTCAAAGCGTCGCCGATGTTCTAGCCGGGTTTGGCGGATGGAGCACGGCCGGGTTTGGCTATGCCACCGGGTCCCAAGTAACAGCCTTGTTGACGGACTTCGGATTTACAATAAATACTGAATCGAATGCCGACGCATCGAACGCCGCCTGGTTCTTACAGCGGTTCGGCGCGACGATGCCCCCGCCAGATCCACCCGACATTATCCAGACCTTCGGAATTTTCTCCCCGAACGGCGTGCCTTCGGAAATCTATTCACTCGCCCTGGTTCACCTCAGGGCAGTTGATCCCCTCCCCGTTGGATTGGCCCAAACGTATGTCTCCGATTGGGGGAGAGATTCTACCAACAGTAGCATCGGGAGCTTTTTGGTTCGTCCCGTCCCCGAACCCGGCACCCTCGCCATCTTCGGTCTCGGCCTCGCCGGGCTGGGCTTGATGAGACGGCGCAGGAAAACTGCATAACGACGCACCCCACAAAAAATTATACGAGGAACTGTCACTATGAAGATCCGTACTCTTGTCGATACGGTAGTTTTTTCGGCTTGCCTTATGCTCGTTGCCGGACCCGCGCCTGCGCCAGTGCTATTGCCAGAGCCGGGAACTATCAGCATCTTTGCCCTAGGCATTGGTGCTCTATATCTCATTTCACGGCACAAACGTCGGAAGTAATTCGCCTCACAAGGCGGCACACTCTAAGCAACCGACAGAGCGGCGGTATCCTTCATCGGGTGCCGCCGTTTTTGTTTGGAAAGTTCGAAATTCACCCATTCGGGTGTATGTCATGACAGCTTGCTATGTCGCCTAATGGCACGAAGCGGAAGTCAGCCTGGCCGAATTCTTCGTCTGCTTTTCCCCTGATCGCAGACATCAGGACTTCCGCTACCGCATGGTAATCCCACTGACCATGCCTTCGGAAATAAATTGAAGGGATAACGGGGTCGTGAACGGTGGATGATCTGCAACAGCCTGATAAGAACAATAAAATTTCTTTAGATCCTTGATCTCACAACAATCTGTCCATATGTGAAAAAAGAGGGGTGCCGGATGGCGCTGTTCCGCGAATGCGGGGCGGCTGCTGTGCGGCGCCGTTGTCATTTGAGGAGATGGATATGACGGCACGATTTTTGCGGCACCGTGTTCGAGCCTTTCCCCGGTGGGCATGGGGTCCATCGTCGCTTATTCGCGGGGAGCGCCTCCAACGGGTCCGGATTTCGCGTTCACCAACAAATGGATTGGCCCTCACACGTTGTTGAGCCGGGTCATTCGCTCTAAAATAATCGCCACACAGGGGAGACGACAATCATGGCGAAAGCGTTGAAATCGGTGGATGCGCCGGAAATCGATACGGAACGGTTCAGGTTGCGGCGCTTTATCGACCGCCTGATTCAGGCCGGCGAGGTGAATATCCATGACGAACCGGTTGAACTGGCTGGAATCGCCGCGATCCTCGACGGCAACCCGAAAGCGGTTTTGATCCGCAAGGCCGGTCCGGAACAGACCGAAATGGTCGGTAATGTGGTGGCCAGCCGCCAACGCATCGCCATGGCGCTGGATGTGGAACCCGATGAAATCCGCCAGGAAGTGACAAGACGCCTGGCCACGCCGCAGCCGGTCATGGAAATCGACCGCGCCGACGCACCGGTGCAGGAAATCGTCCTGACCGGGGATGATGTGGATCTGACCCGGTTTCCGATCCATCTGCAGCACGGCATGGATGGCGGGCCGTATATTTCCGCCTCGCTGGATTATTCGATTGATGAAAAAACCGGCTGGACCAATACGGGCTGCCGGCGGCTGATGCTGCGCAACAAGCGCCAGACCGGCATCGATCTGCTGTCGCCCAGCGACCTCAAGGCGATCTATGAGGCCAGCGCCGCCCAGGGCAAACCCCTGCCCGTCAGCTTTACCGTCGGCGCCCACCCGTGCGATCACATGGCGGGCACCATGCGGGTTCCCATGGATGAGCTGGAATTGCTGGCCCGCCTGCGCGGCGCGCCGCTGCCCGTGGTCAAATCCGTGACCAACGACATCCGCGTGCCGGCCGATGCGGAAATCGTGATCGAAGGCTTTCTCGACGCCCGCGGCCATGTGGAATCCGAAGGTCCCTACGGCGAATTCCTGGGTTATTACGGGGTCATGAAACGGAACCCGCTTTTCACCGTGACCGCGATCACCATGCGGGGCGATGCGCTGTTCCAGACCTCGACCATCGGCGGCAAGACCATGGCCCATACGGACACCGCCAATCTGGGCTCGGTCCGGACCGAGGTCACCGTATGGCGCGCGCTGGAATCCGCCGTGCGCGAGCCTGTTTCGATCTGCGCCAGCCCGTCCAATGGGGGCGCGTTCAATGTACGGATCTCGCTGCGCCAGCGGGTCCCCGGCGAGGCGCGCAATGCCATCGCCGCCGCCATGGGATCCCAGGCCAATTGCAAGAATGTGTTCGTGGTCGACGACGATATCGACGTGTTTTCCGATCAGCAGATGGATTGGGCGCTGGCGACCCGGTTTCAGGCCGACCGGGACATGGTGATTTCATCCGGTTTTCGGACCTTGCCGCTAGACCCGTCACTGGATGGAAGGCGCACCGGATCCAAGGCCGGTTTTGACCTGACCATCCCCTTCGGGGAACGGCCGCTGGACTTCACCGTGCCCGCCGCGCCGGAATTCGGCGAGAAACGCTTCGACACCGTCCGGGACTCGCTGGCGGAAGGTCCGAAAAGTTTCGCTGATCTGATGTCCGATCTGGGCAGCCGCGACGGTCGGGAGATTGCGCTGGCGCTTGATGAAGTCCGGGAAGAAGGCAAGCTGGACCGCACGGAAACCGGCAAATACTTCCTGTCCGCAAGCCAGTAAAATAACGGGAAAATCAAACATGAATACGGGAATTGGCGCGTCGGTCCGGCGCACGGAAGATTTTCGGCTCCTGACCGGGCGCGGACGCTATTCCGACGACAAGAACCAGCCCGGACAGGCCTATGCCTTCATGCTGCGGTCACCTCACGCGCACGCGATCATCACATCAATCGACACGGTGGCCGCCGAAAACATGCAAGGCGTTCTGGCCATATTGACCGCGCGCGATTATGACGATGACGGGCTTAAACCCATTCCCCATGGCGCCAATAACAACGATGCGGTGAACCCCAAGATCCAGGCGTTCCTCGAATCCGAAGGCGCCCGCATCTTCGATATGGCCCAGCCTCCCCTGGCGCGGGACAAAATCCGTTTCGGCGGCGAAGGGGTTGCCCTCGTGGTCGCCGAGACCCTCTCCCAGGCGCGGGACGCGGCCGAACATGTCACTGTGGAGTATGACCCCCTGCCCGCCGCCGGTCATGTGATGGACGCCATCGCGCCGGGCGCGGCGCAAATATGGGACGGCGCGCCGGGAAATATCTGTCTCGACGCCACCAAGGGCGACCGGGCGGCGGCGGAAGCCGCATTTGCCGGGGCCGCCCACGTCGTCGAAATGGAATTGCCCGTCACCCGTGTCGCCAACTGCCAGATGGAGCCGCGCGCCGCAGTCGCCTGGCATGATGCCGATACCGGGCGCTATACGCTGTACGCCGGCAGCCAGGGGGCGAACCGGCTCAAGATGCATCTGTTCCTCTGCCTGGATGTCGCGCCCGAGATGGTCCGGGTGATTACCGAGGATGTGGGCGGCGGATACGGGCCGCGCAACATGCTGTATCCGGAATTCGTCCTTATTTCGTGGGCGGCGAAGCGGCTTGGACGCCCCGTCAAATGGACCAGCGACCGGACCGAGGCCTTCGTAGCCGATTATCAGGGCCGCGACCTGGTGACCCAGGCGGCGCTGGCGCTGGACAGCAATGGCAAATTCCTGGCCATGCGCACCCGGATGATCGGCGCGGTCGGCGGCCATACGGTCGCCTATGTATCCCTGAACAACGGACACCGTCTGACCACGTCGCTTTATGACATCCCCACGGCCCACGCCCATATTCAGGGCGTACTGACCAATACGCCATCCACGTCTCCCTACCGGGGCGCGGGGCGTCCCGAAGCCATGTTCGTGATCGAACGGTTGATCGACGGCGCGGCCGATCAGTTCGGTTTCGACCGCATCGAATTACGGCGCAGGAATCTTATCGCCCGGGACGGCTTTCCCTATCGCAACGCCATGGGCTTGACCTATGACTGCGGCGAGTTCGAGGCCAACATGGACTCCACGATGGCGCTTGCCGATTGGGATGGGGTCGAGGCGCGGCGCACCGAAGCAAGGGGACGCGGCAAGCTGCTCGGCATCGGGCTTGCCAACTATATCGAAGCTCCGGTCGGCGCGCCGATTGAGCGGGCGGAAATCGCCATCGAGCCCGATGGGCGGGTCCGGGTCGTTGTCGGCACCCAGTCCCAGGGTCAGGGGCATGAAACCAGCTTCCGCCAGGTCATTACCGAATGGCTCGGCGTCCCGTTTGACGACATCGATATCATCACGGGCGACACCGATGTTGTGAAGACCGGCGGCGGCACCCATTCCGACCGGTCGATCCGGATGGCCGGCAATGTGATGGTCAAGGCATCGGAAAAGATCATTGAAATCGGGCGCGATGCGGCCAGCCATCTGCTGGAAGCGGCGCGGGAAGACATCGCCTTCGCCAGTGGCCGGTTTTCGGTGGCCGGCACGGACCGGGAAATCGGTATTTTCGACGTGGCCGCGGCAATTGCCCGGGGAGATGTGCCGGACGCGCCGGAAGGCGGCATGGCGGCCGAGGAAGATTTCTGGGGACGCCTGCCGGCATTTCCCAACGGCTGCGTGGTGTGCGAGGTGGAAGTGGATCCGGACACGGGGGATGTCGCCATTACGCGCTACTCAACGGTCGATGACGTGGGCCGCGTGGTCAATCCGATGATCGTTCACGGCCAGACCCATGGCGGCATCGCCATGGGCGTGGGTCAGGCGCTGTTGGAAAATGCCTGGTATGATCCCGAGTCCGGCCAGCTCCTCGCCGGCTCATTCATGGATTACT
>CALGIA010000429.1 GCA_937916005.1 uncultured Rhodospirillaceae bacterium | reverse complement strand
GGTCTTGCCGACAGTGAGTGCGCGCGGCAGGGCATCATGGGTGTGCCCGGTGAGAATCACGTCGATGCCCTCGACGCGGCCGGCAAGCTTTCGGTCAACGTCGAAGCCGTTGTGGCTCAGCAGAACCACTAGATCCGCGCCTTGGCCCTGCACGATTTTTACGCGTTCCCGCAAAGCCTCCTCGCGGATGCCGAAAGACCATTTAGGGATCAGATGGCGAGGATTGGCGAGCGGCGTATATGGAAATGCCTGCCCGATCACGGCGACGTTCAGCCCGCCACGCTTGATCATTGTGTGCTGTTCGAACACCGGATCTTCGAAATCCGTATCCTGCACATTGCCGGCGAGAAACGGGAATTTGAGCCGCTTGATCAATTCCTGGACCTGGAACCAGCCCAGGGTGAACTCCCAGTGCCCGGTCATTGCCTGGACCCCGAGCGCGTTCATGACGTCGACCATGTCCGTTCCGTATGACTTGAGGGTCGTGTATGAGCCCTGCCAGGTGTCACCGCCATCCAGCAGGATAGTCTTGCCGGGGCGCTCGGCGCGGATCGCCTTGATCAGGGTGGCCATGCGGTCGATGCCGCCGACCCGGCCATAGGCCCCGGCCATGGCCTCGAAATCGACGCTGGACAGCGCATAGGCCTGGGGCGTTCCCGCCGCGATGCCGTAGCGGTTCAAAAAAGCCTTGCCGGTGATGTGTGGTGGCTGGCCCCGGGCTTCGCCGACGCCGATATTGGTCGACGGTTCGCGGAAATACATCGGCGCCAGCTGACCGTGCACATCGGTGAAGTGGAGTAACGTGACTTGGCCCAGCGGCTCGAAACGCAGCAAATCCTGCTGAGTGATTTTCTGACGCGCCGCGATCTGGGCCCATGCGCCGGGGGCTCCGATCAGCGAAGACGCCGCCACCGCAACCTGCAGGAACTCACGACGATTCATCATGTCATGCGATAGCCGTCACACGGCGCCCCGATCGGTCCAACTACGACGCGGGCCGGTTTCTAACGCCGCACCGACGGCGATTCAACTTTCAGTCCGTTAGACCGATGGGTGACGAACAGTTCCAGCGCGGTATATTCGTCCGATCCCGCCTTGTAGGGCTGGGCGCGAATATTCTTGTTGCAGCCGCGGAAACGGCGGTGCAGGGAGCCGAGCTTCTGCCATTTCAGCCGATATGTCGGGAACCCGTTGCTAAAGCCATTACTGAGCAAATCCGCCCGGACCATTTTGCCGGCGTTCTCCACATGGCAGCCGGAGCAGGACATGTCGAGCATGCCGCGGCGCTGGTTGTAGAAATTTTTGCCCTTTTCGTAATAGGGCTTGGCCGCGCCATCGATGCTGACATTGACCGGCATGCCGCGTGACTGGAGTTTTACAAACGCGGTCATTCCGAGTAGCTGGTTCGATTCCCATTTCCAGGGCTTGGCCTGCATGTTGTTTTTGCGGCACGAATTGATGCGTTGCTCGATATTGATCAGCTTGCCTGACTTGGCGTCGATTTTGGGGTAGGTGGCGCCGACGCCCTTCATGGATTTGGCGGCGGCGTCATGGCATGTCGCGCAGGATTTCCCGGCCTTGCCGTCAACCTTGCTCCAAAGCTGTTCACCCTGGTCGACCCACAGGAAAGACGGGTTGTTGAAATCGTCGTCCTGGATCGACTGGGTCGCCGGTGTGGAATAGTGATAACCGGACTTCTTGTCGCCGACCATGTTCTCGTAGCCCTCGGCCATGGGCGCGCTCGCGCTCGCCAACATGCCAAGCGCCACCAATCCTCCGACCACGTAAGCTGCTGCTGATTTATATGTCATTCCCTGCTTCCTCGATGTCGGTACGGTGTTGTTTGTTAGTCTTGTGCCGTCCGTGTCTCAGTTGACCTGAATGCTGGCGGTCTTGGTGTAAACCGAACCGTCGTCGTCGGTCCATGAGAACTCCAGCTTCCCGGACTCTTCTGCCCGGATGAAGAACGCCAGATATGGATTCGCCGAGATGGCTGGATGCCAATCGGAGACGAATACTTCCTTGCCGTTATATTTGCAGACAAATTTGTTGACGATCTTGCGCGGGTGCTTGCCGCCCTTTTTATTCTTACGCTGTCCGCTTTCCATATTGTGCGAGATCAAGGTCTTGATCTCAATGAGCTGGCCTTTTTTGGCCGTTTTCGGAACCCGCACTCGTATTTTTATTTTATTAGCCATCGCAGATGTTCTCCCCGTCCACTCAGCCGCCGCAGCCGCCGATGGTCACTTTGACGTTGCGGGCCGTACGATAGAGCGAACCGTCGCTCATCTCCGCCACCGCGATGATGTTCTGGGTCTTGGCCATGCGAATGCGCGTCGTGGCCTGCGCCTTGCCCGAGGCCGGCGTAAAATGGAATGACGCGACCTCCGGGTTTGGGTTGCCGTCCGCGACCACATGGACCGTCTTGACGTAGTTGGACGCCGTCATCGGGCTGTCCACCGACACCGTCAGCGGCACCGTGTTCCCGTTCTCGGCGATCGGCGGCAGTTTCAGCGTGATCTTGCCGCCCTTGGTGGCCCGGCCGCCGATCAGCTTGCTCATAAAAGCCTCAGCGGAGTCGGGCGAGGCCTGGGCCGGGCCGATGATCAGACGTGCGCCTGCCACCGCGAGGACACCCGCGCCCAGCGCCGCGATCGCATCGCGTCGGCTTAGTGTCCGTTCGATTACGCGTTTGGTCATTTAAATTTTCCTTTCTTTTAAATCCCTTTGCCGTATTTCCCACGGCAATGGGCCGGGCAATCAGCGCAGCGTCACCAGGTAAGCGACAATGTCTTCTACTTCCGAGGCGGACAGAATGGTCTTGCCTTTCCACTGTTTCATGACCCGGTGAAGCCCGGCGGTCCGGTAGAACGCCGGCATCGTGGTGTCCTCGTTGATCGCTTTGGAGTTCACCAGCCTGAGGCGCAGTTCGCCTTCGCTGTACCGTTCTCCGACCTTCGCGAGGTCAGGGCCAACATTGCCGTGGAAAAGCTGCTCCGGTACGGGCATTTTGTGGCAGGCAAGGCAATTGCCTTTCTTGCGGTGGATCGCGGCTTTTCGCCCTTTTGCCGGATTGCCCTTCTTCCCTGTCAGCGACTGCGCGATCGCGCCGTCCTTGACCGTGTATTTCACGAGTTCGGCTGCGCCCGCGCCGGTCAATGAACCGACCAAAAGGACGCACACGATCAAACCGAACGTCAATGCCGAGTTTCGCATCTGATCTCCCTGATTTTATTTAGTTCGTTTTTATTGTTTCCATGCCGAAAATTTTATTTTCAGACGAACATGATTGTCATATTCCATTAAAAGAATAACAGGTGATTAAACCGAGTCAATGATGATTCGTTCCAGAGATGTTCTTTCCGGATTCAGGATTAGGGCTGAGATTGGTCTTTTCACTATAATTTGAAACATTAATCATATTCATAAAGCTTTAATTATTGTTCGACGTTGGGTACGATGGCCCACGCGCCGACCGCCGGAAACTGTATCTTGGTGTAGAGTGATCGTCGCGCGACCGAATTAATTTTCTTTTGGGGGGACAACAATGAAAAATCTTACCGGCACTAAATTTCCCACGCTTTTCCTGGCCGCGCTCATCGGGCTGATGATGGCCTTGCCCGCATCGCAGGCCCTTGCGCAAATGGTTCACAAGCTCGCGGTCCACGTAGACAGTGGTGATCCGAAGGTTCAGAACCTTGCGCTCAACAACGTGCAGAACGTTGCCAAGTACTACGCCAGCAAGGACGAAAAGGTGATGATCGAGGTCGTCACTTACGGTCCGGGCCTGCACATGCTGCGCACCGACACCTCAAAGGTGAAGGACCGCGTCCAGAAAATTAGCCTGGAACTCGACAACGTATCATTCGCGGCCTGCGACAATACCTGGCGCAAGATGTCTAAAAAGGCCGGCAAGCAGGTACCGATCATGGCCGAGGCCAAGCACGTTCCGTCGGGCGTCATTCGACTGATTGAGCTGCAAGAAAAAGGCTGGTCATACCTCCGACCGTAAGTCTAAAACCGCTTTCTTTCGCTTGGTCGCCGGTGCGCCAATGCCCATGTATAACGGGTAAGCGATGTGCCGGTGGCTGGCGGAGCCCAGACTGATGCCGATGTGGCGTAAATTTCTAATCATCGTGGCGGTCTTGCTGATTGCGGGAGCGGCAAGGGGTGCTGAACTCGTGGTGTTCGAGACCGTGGGCTGCCCGTACTGCATCAAGTGGCAGCGCGAGGTGGGCAAAATTTATCACCTCACGGATGAGGGAAAATTGCTGCCGCTGCGTCGTGTCGAAGTCGCCAAGCCGATCCCCGCGGACCTGAAACATATCCCCAACGTAAAATTGACGCCGACCTTCGTCGTGGTTCACAATGGACGGGAGCTTGGCCGTATCCTCGGCTATATCGGCGAAGAACAGTTCTGGGGATTGCTCGGTGAGATCATGAAGATGCTTCCAGTCGATGCGAAGAGCTCTGGTTGAAACGGAGGGAAATGGTTATGCGGATAATCGCGTTGTTGTTTGTCGGGTGCGCGCTCGCTGTTACGATGCTGGCCCCGGTGCGGGCGCAGAATGCATTGGTGACATTCAAGGTGATGTCGCCCGAAACCGCTCTGAAGCTGGCCCGGGCGACGCTTGACTCCTGCCGCAAGCAGGGGTTTCAGGTATCGGTTGCCGTGGTCGACCGTATGGGCGTGACACAGGTGCTGCTGCGCGACCGCTTCGCTGGCGCCCACACGCCTGAAACCGCTATCCGCAAGGCCTGGACGGCGGTCAGCTTCCGCACCAATACGACGGAACTGGTCGAGGTTGCCAAGCCCGGCGCGCAGCAGTTCGGAATTCATCATGTGCCCGGGGCTTTGATCGTCGGAGGCGGCGTCACGGTTCAGGGCGGCGGATCCATGGTCGGTGGTGTCGGCGTTTCCGGCGCGCCGGGCGGACCGGCCGATGAAGCCTGCGCCAAAAAAGGCATCGAGGCGGTTGAGGACGACCTTAATTTCTAACCTGCAGTCATGACGGGCCGGGATAACGACCGGCGGAAATTCCTGAAGCTGGGCGCGGCGGCGGCCGGCGGCGCGATGCTGCCCGGCGCTTCCAGGGGAACCGAAGCGGACGGCACGCCGGAATGGACCCGGCGCATGGGCAAGGGCGTCGGCAGCGCGCCTTACGGCGCGCCGTCAAAATTCGAATCCGATGTGGTGCGGCGTGCCGTGCCATGGCTCACAGCTTCGCCTGAATCCTCGGTGAGCTTCACGCCGCTGCATGCGCTGCACGGCATCATCACCCCCAACGGGCTCGCCTTCGAACGCCACCACGCCGGTTATCCGGACATCGACCCGGACCGGCACCGTCTGATGATCCACGGCATGGTCGACCGGAACCTGGTCTTCACCATGGACGACATCGTCCGCTTTCCGTCCGAAAGCCGCATCTATTTTGTCGAGTGCGTCGCCAATGGCGGCATGGAATGGCGCGGCGCTCAGATGAACGGGGTCCAGTTCACCCACGGCATGATCATGTGCGCGGAATGGACCGGGGTGCGGCTCTCGACCCTGCTGAGCGAGGTGGGAGTGAAGCCGGGCGCGCGGTGGATTCTCGCCGAGGGCGCCGACAACGCGATCATGAACCGCTCGGTCCCGATCGAAAAGGCGTTCGACGACGCTCTCGTGGTCTACGCCCAGAACGGTGAGATGCTGCGGCCCGAACAGGGCTATCCACTGCGTCTTCTGGTGCCGGGATACGAGGGCAATATGAACATCAAGTGGCTGCGTCGCCTCGAGCTCGGCGACCGGCCCTGGTTCACCCGTGAGGAAACCGCGCGCTACACCGACCTGCTGCCGGACGGCAAGGCGCGGCAATTCAGCTGGCTGCATGACGCCAAATCGGTCATCACCTTCCCCTGCCCGGAGCGTGGGCTGAAGGACAAAGGTCGTTACGAGATTTCTGGTTTGGCATGGACGGGGAGGGGCCGGATCGACCGGGTCGATGTCTCGGCGGACGGTGGCGTCAATTGGCGGCGCGCCCGTCTGACGCCGCCGGTGTTGTCGAAATGCCTGACCCGGTTCAATATCGACTGGACCTGGGATGGCGGTCCCGCTCTGCTGCAAAGCCGGGCGGTGGATGAAACCGGCTATGTGCAGCCAAGCATGGCGCAGCTCCGCGCCGCGCGCGGGGTAAATTCGGTCTATCACAACAATTCGATCCAGACTTGGCGCGTGGCGCCGTCGGGCAAGGCGTTCAATGTCCAGCTTACGTGATCTCGCGGTTATCGCCGTGGCGGTGTGGGGATTGATGCCGGGCAAAGCCGCCGCCCAAACCTTTGGATATGGGCGCGCCGCCACGCCGGCTGAAATTGCCGCCTGGGATATCGACGTTCGCCCCGATGGAACCGGCCTGCCGCCCGGCGGCAGTACAGCGAAGATGGGCGAGGATCTTTATATTGTGCGTTGCGCCTCGTGCCACGGCGATTTTGGCCAGGGAGAGGGCCGCTGGCCGCCGCTGGCCGGCGGCAAGGACAACCTGACCGACGACCGGCCGGTCAAGACGGTGGGCAGCTACTGGCCATACGCTCCCGTGCTGTTCGATTATATCCGCCGCACCATGCCGTTTGGCGCGGGGTTGTCGTTGAGCGACGACCAGGCATATGCGCTGACCGCCTATGTGTTGTTCCTCAATGATCTGGTTGGGGAGGATGCGGTGATCGACCGCGCCACCCTGCACAAGATCGAGATGCCCAACCGGGGCAATTTCAACCGGGTCGACGGGCAGGAGCCCGACGTGACCGGCATCCACTGCATGACCAGCTGCCGCGCCGGCCCGGTCCGCATTCACAGCGATGCGTCGAAGCGCTAGTGGAAAAATCTGATATGATGCGCCAAATAAACACTCCTGCCCGGACGGACATGGGATGAAAATCGATCTCTTCATGGAATTCGCCACGCCGCCCTTCGCCGGGCGCGAGGAGGCCGCCGTTTTCGAGGATTGCTTCACGCTGGCGCGTGCCGCGGATTCGTCCGGGTTCGACGCTGTCTGGGTGGCCGAGCATCATTTTCTCGGCGATTATTCCCACGCCGCTGCGCCGGACATGCTGCTCGCCGCCATGGCGCGCGAGACAAGTCGGATCGGCCTCGGTTTCGGCGTCGTGCCGCTGACGCTCCACGACCCGGTGAGAGTCGCCGAACGTCTCGCCACCTTGCACCTCATATCGAAAGGGCGGCTTCTGTGGGGAGTCGGGCGCGGGGTGACGGTGACCGAGCTGGAAGGCTTCGGCGTCGACCCAGCCGTCAGCCGGGAAATTTTCGCCGAGCGCCTGGCGGCACTGCGGGAAATGCTGGAAACCGGCATCGCCAAACGCGACGGGGCCCAATACCGGCTCCAGCCCGACCCGGCCTCGACGCCGCGCGACGGCTGGCTTGCCGCCGTCAGCCCGGAGAGCTTCGCCCTTGCCGCCGACCTCGGGCTCAACGTCATGACCGGGCCGTTCAAGCCGTGGCCGTTGATCAAGGCGGACCTCGCCCGGTATCGCAAGCTGCGGCCCACCGGCGAAACTTCGTTTACTCTCGGGGTTTATTGCGAGGAAGACGGCGCCGCCGCACGCCGCCGCGCCGAGCCCGGCCTGGTCTGGGGCTACCGCAAGATTTTCGAGATCGCCGGGCCTTTGCTGTCCCAGCGGACGCCCGGCTATGAGTATTATCGCAAGCTCGGCGTGGCGGCGCCGGTCCTCGACAAGGTGATGGGTCTTCGGCTGCTGGAATCCATGGGACTGGCGGCCGTCGGCGACCCCGACCACGTGGCGCGCCGGCTGAAAAATCTGCGTGACAGTGGGCTCGACCGGGTCAGTCTGATGATCGGCGGCGGCGACCTAAGCGTTGCCGAGACCACAAGATGCGTCGAACTGCTGGCTCAACGCGTGTTGCCGCAACTTGCGGCTGACGACAGCGAACTTCGGGTGGCGGCGTCATGAGCGGCGTCATGGACCGCCTCGGCGCGCTCGGCGCGGAATACCACGACCCGGTGGCGGAAATCGATTGGGACGCCGCCGCGCCCGACCTGAAATGGCTGACGCCCGGAACACTTTGCCTGGCCGCACTCGAAGGCGGCGCGGACGCGTCCTCCGAAGATCTGATCCGGTTCAGTCGCGCCGAGTTCGCGCGGCTCTGCGCCGCCGGGCTGTGGCTCGAAGGGCTGCTGATCAGCCGCCTCACCGCGCGCGGTTTCCCGGCGGCGCGCGCCGACGAGGCGCGGGTGATGCTGCAGGAGGTGCGCGAGGAATCCGGCCACGGGTTGATGTTTCTGGAAATGATAGACCGCGCGGGTTTCACCGGCGTGCGGCTGCTTGGTCCGACCCGTCTTTTGACCTGGGTGGCCCATCGTCTCGCGCCGGATTCGGCCGAGTTCTGGGCCATGGTCTATGTCGGTGAAACCGTGACCGATACGCTGGCGGTGCTGGCGCTGCGCGAGGCCGCCGATGGCAGCCCGATCTGCCCGGTGGCGCGCCAGGTGCTGACGCTGCATCACCGCGACGAAGCGCGTCATATCGCGGCGGCGCGAAGTTTCCTCAAGGCGCGGGTCGCGGATATGGG
>CALGIA010000428.1 GCA_937916005.1 uncultured Rhodospirillaceae bacterium | reverse complement strand
AACCGACACATTGGGGTTGTTGCCCGGCCGGAACGGGCTCAGCCGGTGGGTCAGGACGCCGACCAGGAAACCGACCCCCGCGCCCAAAGCCACGTCCGACACCCAATGCTTGTTGTCATTGACCCGGGACCAGGCGGTCAGGGTCGCCAGCCCGTAGGCCAGCGGCGGCACCACGTATGACTCGCGGTATTCCATGGCGAAAACCGTCGCGACGGCGAACGCATGGGTGGCGTGGCCCGACACGAAGGATTTGTCCGTTCCGCCCGGGCCCTGAAAGTCGAATTCATCGTCCGTATTGTTGGGGCGAGTGCGTCCGGCCAGGAGCTTGATGCCCTCGGTCATGCCGGCCGCAATGGCCAGGCTCTGAAATCCCAGCAGCGACGCGGCGGTCAGACGCCGGCTGCCGGTGACGGCCCCGACCATATATCCGCCGGCCATGGCCGGAAACAGGATCTTGGAATCGCCGAACGGTCTGGTCCAATCGGCGATATCGTCCGTGGTTCCGCTGCGCATATCGTCCTGCGCGAAATCCTTGAAACTGGAATCCAGCATCATGACGCCCGCCGCGCCGGCCCCGACCAGCGCCGCCTTGCCCCAGTCCCCCAACGTCCAATCCAGGGGTGAGGTAATCAGCTTGTAAGGCACTTTCACGAAATTGAACCAGTAATCGCCCTTCAGCGCATAGCCGGCGGCGCTGCCGGTTTGTGGGCTTGTTTGGGCGGCTTGTTGCGCCCGGCCCGGCGAACTCATCAACAGGATGATTGAAAGGCCGATTACAGCCTTTTTTATTATTTTCACCAACTGTCCTTTCAGGCCATGCGGCGTGGCCATGTTTTGCCCCACTCCAGTGCGCATGTCCATATGCTTAGTCTTTCGCGTCGCGCCGCGCCGTGGAACCGCGCCTGGCGGTTGCCAGATACAACCCGGCAAACACCGCGGCCACGCCGATCATGTGATATCGCTCGAAATTTTCATTCAGGATCAGGATCGCGAAAACCACGCCGAAGACCGGGTTCATGTATTGGGTGATGCTGGCCAGATTGGCGCCGATCACCGGCACGGCCAGGCTCCAGCAGATATAGGCGAAGAAGGAAGGAAACACCGCGGCGTAGCCGATGATGAACAGGTTGTTCCGGGTCATGGCGAAGCCCTGCCCGCCGGCGATCTCCCAGACATAAAAAGGCAGCATGATCAGGCAGCCCCAGATGGCGATCCCGACCAGGAAACTATAGGGGCTGAGCCCGTCCGGTTTCCATTTCAGCATCACCGTGTAAAGCGCCCAGGAGATGAAGGCCGAAATCGCCAGCAGGTCGCCCACATTGAATTTGAAATTAAGCAATAGATCCAGATCGCCGCGAATGATGATGACCAGCGTGCCCGACAGGGCGACGACAATGCCGACCGCCTGTCCCCAGGTTATGAAAACGCCGAGCAGGACGAAGGAAAAGAAGATGGTCAGGATCGGCACCAGCCCGTTCAGCAGGGTCACGTTGATCGCCGGCGTGTATTGCAGCCCGATGAAATAGGGGATGGTGAATCCGACAATGCCGAGAAACCCGAACGCGATCATGATTTTCCAGTGACGCCGATGGACGGAGCGTTCGGCCCAGAACGCCCGCCCGCCCAGCGGCAAAAACAGGATCAGCGCCCCGGCCCAGCGCAGGAACGACAACGTCATGGGCGGCACGTTCCCGGCAGCCGCCCGCCCGGCAACGCTGCTGCCGCCCCAGGCGGCGGCGGCCAGAATCAACAGCACAAACGCCAGCCACAGGGGAATGCCGGTCGATGGGGTCGTGTCAGTCGTGGAAGAGGTTGCGGCCAAGGGATCCTCAACGGGTTGTGGCAAGCTACCAAGGATCGCTGATCATGGCCATGAAGATCGCGTGGGCGGTGGGACTTGCGGGAACATGGCGTTTACACCGGCTGAATTCCGCCACAGCGCTTTGCGTTTTCGAACAGGTAAAATAGGATCGCCTGAACCGGTCGGTTTCCGGTGCGGTTTCGGTCAC
Source organism: uncultured Rhodospirillaceae bacterium (assembly GCA_937916005.1). Taxonomy (GTDB): domain Bacteria; phylum Pseudomonadota; class Alphaproteobacteria; order MPNO01; family MPNO01; genus CALGIA01. The sequence continues at coordinate 6,569 of CALGIA010000428.1, read as the reverse complement.
CGAAATGACCGCCGGGTGGCCGAGAGGGATGGGATGAACGTCACGGATAAATTGACCGCATTGGCGGAATCGTCGCCGGATGGGGCTTCTATCCTGACGGTTGACGGGATTTTGTCCTTCGCGGAGTTGGACCGGGCGGTTTCCGCCACGGCCAAGGCGTTTCAGGATGCGGGCATTCACCAAGGCGACATCGTCGGGATGGCTCTGCCCGATCAGCTTGAACAGTTGGTTGCGTCGCTCGGGCTGGCGCGTCTGGGCGCGGGGCAATTCGTATTCCATGGGTCCGACACGCCCGAATTGCGCGAGTCATTGGCGCGGCGCGTACCAATCGCCGCGACGGTGACCCATGATGCGGTAAAAACCGTTGCTGGAGCGCCGGCGATCGCGCCGCCGCCGGGGACCGTTTCGGAGCTCGCTGAATTACCCGAGGTAACGCTTGTCCCCTCGGGCGATCCGGATCTGACGGTGTTCTGTCTGCGCAGTTCCGGCACGACCGGCCAACCCAGGATCTTCCGTTTGACCCAGGCAATGATGCCCGCGCGGATGCGGCCGCTGGAGGCCGACGGGCAGGGCGGCAGGTTGCTGTCGTTGACGCATATGGATTTTGAAGGCGCCAAGCGCGCCGTATACAGTTTCCTTCTTGGCGGCGGGTGCGTGGCGTTTTTCAATGATGTCTCGATCCGCGCGACGGTGGATTTCGTGCTTCGCAACAATATCGATTTCATCTCGGGCTCGCCGATCCATGCCGCCACATTGCTGGAGTCCTATCAGGGCGCGACGCCCCTTTTCCCCGGCGTCAATGCATTCCGACTGAGTTCGACCCTGGTCCCCGAAAGCCTCCGCCGCGACATCATGGCGCGCCTGACGCCCAATCTGTATGTGAGCTATGGCGTTACTGAAATCGGGGTCATTGCGATAGCGCCGCCGAAAACGATGCTTGAGCGGCCCGAAATTGTTGGTTGGATCGGTCAGGATATCGAGGCGGAAATCGTGGATGAGAGCGGTCATAAGCAGGCTGCCGGCACGCCGGGTCAATTGCGCGTGCGGTCGTCCGGCATGGTCGCCGGCTATGTCGGCGATCCCGAGGAAACCGCTAAACGGTTCCGGGATGGATGGTTTTACACCGGCGACCGCTGCGTGTTCGCCGATGATGGTGCGTTGTTCCATTTCGGCCGGATCGATGATTTGATCATCTTCGACGGCATCAACATTTACCCGTCGGCGATCGAGAGCGTCTTGCTGGCGGAGCCGTCGGTCGCCGCCGTCGCCGCATTCGGCATCGATTCGCGCGATCACGGCTCGATTCCCGTCGCGGCCGTGGTGCTCGCCGGCGAAACCACGCGGGAGGAATTGCTCGCCAGGGCCAAGGCGAAACTTGGCATGCATGCGCCGTTGGACATCATGATCGTCGGGGAGTTCCCCACCACGACAGCGGGCAAGGTGATAAAGCGGGAACTCGCCGATGCATGGCGCGCCGCCAATGGGCAGGGCCGATAAACCCGCCGCCGTCAGAGATCGACGCGGGAGATGAAATCCTCGTACTTCCCGCCGGCCGGGCGCGCGATCTCATCCACGAACACGAGCTCGATCTCGAAATCATGGCCCAGGCAACCGGCCAGAAATATCCGCAACCGCCCGGCCTCGTCATCGGTCAATTGCCGCGCCGCCACCAACCTGGCCTCAACCCTGCGCAAATCATGCTGGATGATCTGGAACTGGCGGATCGGCGCAATGGGCATCATCCGGTTTTCGGGAAAACTTGGCCAGACTTTGTCGCCCGTGGGCAGGGTCAGCATGTTTCTGGTTCGCCCGGTGATGCGGTTCAGAACCGGCAGACCGCGTCCGCAGGGGCACGCCTCGCCGATTTCGGCATAATCGCCGATTTCGTACCGGATCAGCGGCGTCGCGAAATTATGCAGGTCGGTCAGCACCAGGCGGCCGGTTTGGCCCGGCCCGCAGGGCGTTCCGTCTTCATGGAGAACTTCCGCGAACAGACTCTCGGCCTGCAGGTGGTAATGGGTGTGATCCGGACATTGAAGCGCGATGAGTCCGAGTTCTTCCGACGAATAGGAATCCGAAAGGGCGGCATTCCAGACGACCCTGCAGCTCTCCCGCAGCGCCGGGTCGAGGGTCTCGCTCATGGTCGCGACCTGGCGCAGCTTTTGCGGTTTCACGCCACTTTCATGGCTCTGGCGAAGCAGCGCCTTCAGATTGGTGGGAAATGTCAGAAGATAGTCCGGGTCCTTGTCGGCGAGCCAATCGAGCTGCTCGCCCACCCGCCGGGTAATGTCGAAATAGAACATTTCTCCGGACCGAAAGCCCGGCGCCCAGCCCGTCGCCTCGTCATTCTCGGCCAATTTGGCCGATACCCCGGCCAGGTTGCGGATGCAGCACACCCGGGCCGAAAACGCGCGGCCGTGCCAGAGGTGATAGCGAAGGTTCAGCGCGGCGCCGTACAGACCGGTTGCTCCGGTGACCCGGACCGTGATGGGGCGTCCCGTCGAGCCCGAGGTCCGCACGATCCTGACAGCGCCGTGATCCCCTGGAATGTCATGGCTGAGCAAATCGTCGCCCGCCGCCTGGACATCAGCCCGTTTCAGGATGGGGATTCGGGCCAGGTCTTCGGACGTCAGCGCGCCGGGCTTTACGTCCTCCAGGGATTTGAGCCGCTCGCCATAGAACGGCACGGTGCGCGCCGCATGGCGGATCAGCTGTTCGAGCTGACCTAGCTGGGCGGCCAGGAGCGTCTTCGCCGGCCACCATTGGGTCCGGTCCAGTTGATACTGAAGGGCAAGAATGTCCGCAGCCGGACTTTCCGGAATAGCGGGCCAGACGATGCCGGGGCACGCCATCGGGGGAATCCCGACGCCTTGCGGCTGCTTCGCCGGATCATTCAACGGGCGCGCTCCATATCATCATTGTTGCGCCGCGATTATGCGGGAATGACGGTGGTCGCGCAAAGGCCTTGACCCGCACCAAGATTGACCGTCGCCTTGACCGCGCATAGGGTTTGCCGATCATCGCAACGGGGACCACACATGATAGGCATCAGCTGGCGGCGCGAGCAGGGACTGGCGGACCCGTTGCTCAAGCGCCTGGTCGAGGAGGCCGGGCTCGAAGATGTGCCGCAATGGACCAGGGGCGACGACGTGCGCGCGCGCGCCCATGCAAAATGGATGGGGATGGCCGTGGATCGCGACGGTGCAGTGGCTGCGGAAGCGCGTGATGTATCCGACGTGGCCGCGATCACCGCCGAGATCACGGAAAAGGCGCTGGCGCTCGGGGCCGATCTGGTCGGGTGCTGTGGGTTGACCCCGATCATGATCGACGCGGATTTCGATCTGCCCCACCGCAACGCGGTCGCCATCGTGGTGCATGAGGATTACGCCAATGCGTTGAAGGGTTCCCGCGCCATCGAGGCCGAAACCTACGCCGTCTATGTCCGGGTCGCGCAAATCGCCACGGATCTGTCCGCCTATATCCGTGACATGGGATTTCCGGCGTGGGCGCATCACAATGGCGTCACGCAGATCCAGGCGATCCCCACCCTGTATCATTGCGGCATGGGCGAACTTGGCCGCAACGGCAGCCTGATCAACCCCACCTACAGCGCCAATTTCCGGCCGAGCTTCGTGACCACCGATCTGCCGTTGGAATTTGGTTCTCCCTTGGTCTATGGCGTGCAGGATACCTGCGAAAACTGCAATCTGTGCCGTAACAACTGCCCCGGCGACGCCATCGCCACCGACCATATCCTGACCGAGGGGGTCAAGAGATGGCGCATCGACATGGAGAAATGCTATCCCTATTCCCGGCTGCACGAGGCCTATTGCCATATCTGTGTCGATGTCTGCCCGTATGTGCAAAAGGAAAACCGCGACCCGGAAAACCGGCGGATGTATAAGGCTTTCATGAAACAGCGCCGTGAAGACGGCTACCGGTCGCCGAACCGGCTCTGAGAGAGAAGCGATCAACCATGCAACAGGGCATTGCCACGCTGGCCGATTACGGCGCCGACCCGGCGATGTTTCTCGCCGCGCTGCGCCGCATGCCCGGCTTCGACGATGTGGCGGCCGATGATCTGGACGCCATGCCGGTCAAGGGGCTGGTCCACGCCCATATCCGGATCAGGGGGCGGGGGCTGGTGCTGCGCGTGCCGCGTCTGAGCCATTTCGGCCATGATCCGGTCCACAGCCTGGCCTATCAGGCCGCGTGTTTTGAGCGCGCCTGGCCGAGCGGGGCGACGCCCGAACTGCATGGCGTCATCCCGGTCCAGCCGGGCATTCCCAACGGCGCGCTGGTGGTGGAGGAAATCATCGGCCGCGCGCTGCGTCTGCCGGACGACCTTCCCGCCGTGGCGAAATGTCTGGCCGCGATCCATATGCTGCCCGTACCCGATGCGGGTAATTGCGCGCCGCTGTCCATACATGATGACCCAGTCGCCGCCACCCTGGCCGTGATCGAAGCCCAGGCGGCCTATTTGCCCGAAACCGGTTTTGCTCCCGACGCGCTGGCCCAGATTGCCGATGAAATTTTATGGGCGCGCGAATTTGCGGTCCAGTGCGCCGGACGCGATCAACCGATCACTCTGGTCGGCACCGACACCCATCCCGGCAATTACCTGATCGACGAAGCGGGCAGGGCGGTGTTCGTCGATCTGGAAAAAGGCCTCTACGGCGCGCCGGCCATCGATCTCGCCCATGCCAGCGTCTATACCTCGACCATGTGGGAGCGGGACAGCGCAACCGCGCTCAAGGCCGACGATGTGGCGGCGTTTTACCGTCATTACCTGGAATGCGTCCCGGCTGAACTGGGCGACCGGGTTGAGCCCTGGTTCGCGCCCCTGCGCCGGCTGACCTGGCTGAGGACCACCACATGGTGCGCGAAATGGTGGGTTGAGGCCGCGCGGCCGGCTGAAGATACGGCGGGGCGCGCGGCGTCCTGGTCGGCGGACCGGCTTGACCCCGACCACATTGCCGGGGTGCGCGCCCGCATCCGCGATTATTATGACCCCGACACCATTACCCGCATCCAGTCCGAATGGATGGGGTGATCCGGCTTTCGGGTTAGAGCCTTTTCCGGTTAATTTGAGATATTTGACCGGGATTATTCCACCCCGTGGTTAGGCGCGTTTCGCCGGGCGATGCGGTGCACCGGCCAAGAAGCGCAACGCGGCCACGGGGCGGAAGAACCCGGCCTTCGGTGGGGCCAATCGGCGTCTCGGGTGCGTTGCGGCGCTTGCCCGATGCCCCGCATCGCACCGCGCGCCGCGCCTGCCCGAGACGCCGATTGGCCGCCATCAAATGATTCAAATTAACCGGAAAGGGCTCTAAGCGGCGTGAATCCGTCCCGTATCCGTCATTCGGATGATGCGTTCGGCCGGGAAGCTGACCGTCACAGTTGTTCCCGACCCCAACTCGCTTTCAAGATGAAGCGTTCCACCATGCAGCTCGACCAGTTCCTTGGTCAGGGGTAGACCGAGGCCGGTTCCCTCGAACCGACGGCTCAGATGGCCTTCAACCTGGCCGAAACGGGCCATTGCCGTCTCGATGTCTTCCGGGGCCATTCCGATCCCGGTATCGACGATCTGAAATGTCAGGCCGGTTTCGTCATCGCATCGGGCCAGGACCGTTACCGCGCCGCCTTCGTCGGTGAACTTGATTCCGTTGGACAGGAGGTTGAGCAGGATCTGTTTGAGTCTCAAAGGATCCGCGCGCAATCGCGGTAATTCCCCAGGGATGTCCCTGATCAGATCGACGCCGTTCATTTCGGCGCGGGTGGCGATAATAGACATCACCGACTCGAACAATTCCGAGACGTTGATTTCCGTCTCTTCCAGACTGACCATACCGGCCTCGATCTTGGACAGGTCGAGGATATCGCAGATAATCTCAAGCAGGTGCTGGCCCGAATTCTCTATATCACCGGCGAATTCCTGGTAGCGCGGATCGCCGACTTCACCATAGACCTGTGTCCGGATCAATTGCGAAAACCCGATGATCGCATTGAGCGGCGTGCGCAATTCGTGGCTCATATTGGCGAGGAACTCGCTCTTGGCCTTGTTCGCGGCTTCCGCCAACTGTTGATTGCGTCGTAATTCCAGTTCAGTCGCCTTGCGTTCGGTGATGTCCCGAATGACCAAAAGATTGGACGGCTCGCCCTCCCAATGAATACGCGCCACCGCGCGCTCGACCGGGAATTCAGTGCCATCCAGGCGCAACAGGCTTGTCTCCCGCAGACCTATATCAGCGCCATTGGCGAGATTATTGCGGCGGTCCCGCACCTGCGCCAGCTCACTCGGCGGGACCAGGCTATCCATCATCACGCCGATCATCTGGTCGGGCGAAGTCGCGCCGAAGATTTGCGCCAGTGACGCGTTGGCGAAGACTATCCGTCCGCCGGTGTGAACGATGACGCCATCCGGGGAAACATCGACGAGACGGCGGTAGCGTTCCTCGCTCTGGCGCAAATCCTCGGACGCCTCGAGCAGACGATTGGACCGCGCCAGGGCTTTTTCCCGTTCGGCCTCACGCAGCAGCATATCGTTATATGCCCCGATGACCGTCCCC
>CALGIA010000427.1 GCA_937916005.1 uncultured Rhodospirillaceae bacterium | reverse complement strand
TGTTCTTTTTCATCATCAGCGCCATCGTGGTCTTCGGCGCGCAACTCAACGCGGTGATCGAGGAAGCGCGGAAATATTGACAATTGTCGATCGACACCATACACTTTGCAGGTGATTGAATCATCCCGCCATCGTGGCCTGAAAGCCCTTTACGAAGGTGGGCGACCGACGAAAATTGCGCCGGGCCACGTCCAAAAGATTGACCGAATTCTGACTGCATTGGATCGAAGTCGCGGGCCAGAAGGAATGGACCTTCCCGGCTTTCGACTGCACCGGCTCAAAGGCAAACTGAAGAGTTATTATGCAGTTTCGGTTTCGGGTAACTGGCGTGTAACTTTTCGGTTTGAGAACGGGCATGCGTTAGATGTCGATTATATGGATTATCATTAGGAGTTCCTGACATGGCGATGAAGAACCCTGTGCATCCGGGCGCCATTGTGCGCGAAGAATGTCTGGACCCCTTGGGCCTATCGATCACCGAGGGTGCGAAGAGGTTGGGCGTCGGACGCCAAACCCTTTCCAACTTGGCGAACGAAAAGGCATCCGTTTCGATCGAAATGGCTTACCGCCTCTCCAAGGCGTTCGGCTCAACCGCGGAAACCTGGCTCGGCATGCAAATGTCCTTTGATCTCGCCCAATCGCGTGACCTGGAACGAAAAATCAAGGTGAAGCGGATCAAGGCCGCGTGAAGGCAGAATATCATAATGAAACTGGGGAACCGCAGCGACGTGGGCGGAAGCCGGGCTTAACCGGCCCCCGCCCTATCCGTTTCGTGCGGGTCGCTTAGCTGATTACCACGTTGATGATGGCGGATTTGCCGCCATTGATCGCTTCGAGCCCACGACGCAGCGCGTCCTGTACCTGTTCCGGGTCCGTAACCATTTCGCCATAGGCGCCGAAAGCTTCGGCAATTTTGACGAAATCCGGGGCGTTGATATGGGTGCCATGGAAGTTATCCGTCTCAACGGCGGTTCCATCCGGGTACATGGTCAGATGCATACCCTGCATGGCTTGATATTTCTTGTTGTTGTAAATCACGGCCATGGTGGGAAGATTGTAATCCCGCGCAGCGCCCAGAGCCTGGAGCACCGGGTTGTACAAAAATGCGCCATCGCCGATCAGCGTGACAACCGGCCGGCCCGGGCTACCCAGCTTCACGCCGAGCGACAGACCAAGCCCCTGCCCCAACCCGCCCTGGCGGGAGAACAGGCTCTGCGGCCTGGTATAGTTCAAATGCCGTCGCAACATCCCCGTATGGGTGGTGACCTCATCCACATAGATGGTGTTGTCGGGCATGACCTCGTTCAAACAGGCCGTCAGCCAGACCTGATCGATCGGAGTCTTTGTGCGCGCCTCGGCCTGTATCGCGCGATTGGCCTCCTGGATCGCATCATGGGACTGGATCAGGCGGGCGCGGCGCGCCTCGATTGCTGCGGAATCGACGCCAATGGCTTCAACCGCATCGGCCAGGTCCTGCAATGTGCGGGCGATATCCCCTTCCAGATACAGATTGGCCTGCAGGCTCTGATACACCATGAACGGCCGGTGGGGCGTCTCGTCGATAATCGCAATGTCCGCATTGGGCGGGCAATCGCTCGGCGGATACCACGGCGCGCGCGCGCTGACCACGATCACCAGATCCGCATCGCCCTTGAATACATCGAAATCGGATCCCTGATGCATGGGGTGATCTTTGGGGAAATTGGCGAACAAAGAGCCGCGGTTTTCCACCACGGGCAGGGCCGCCAGTTCGCTCAACCGGACCATCGCCTTGAAGCCTTCCGGATCGCGCCCGCCGGCCTCGGTCAGCACCACCGGATTTTTCGCCTTGACGATCAGGGCGGCAAGCTTCTGGATATCTTCCGGCGCCGTATGCAATTTGGGCGCGGGCGGGACGTCACGCGGATTTTCCGGGGGATTCCATTCTTCCATCAGGGTCTCGGTCGACACGCTGAGATAGGTAGGCCCAACCGGCGACCGTTGCGCCATTTCGCCGGCCCGGATCACGCTTTCATAAATCGTATGGGTGCTTCCGGCCTGGGTCGAAAATTTCACCATCGGTTCGACCATGCGGGTGGTGCCGCCGACGACGCTGAGATTATTGACCCACTGGGCGCCCGGATCGAATTCGGCGTCTTCGCCATAGGTCATGGTCTCGCCCGAGATCACCACCATGGGAATGCTGCTCAACAACGCGCCATGAATACCCATGGTGCCCTGCAAAAGCCCGGACCCGGCATGCAGCAGCACGCATTGCGGTTTCCCGGTCACCTTGGTGTAGCCGGAGGCGATATTGACCGCCAGGGTCTCATGCCAGACATCCATGAATTTGGGGCCGGCCAGCCCCGCCTGCATTTGGTTGGCCATGGCCTCCCATACGGGGGCCCATTCGGTCCCGGGTGACGACACGATATAATCGACGCCGAGTCTGCGGCATGCTTCAAGAATGGCTTCACCGCCGTCGAGTGTATTTTTCATGGATTGTTTCCCACCAAGATTGTTGATCATCTATTATCACACCCCTGACCGTTGGAAACTATCCCCACGAGAGCACTCTACCCGATGAATTTGGCTTCCCTTTTGACCCGTTCGGCGATCAGCCGGAAAAGTGATCCCGCAATCCGAATCGGCGCTGATTTATGGGCCGATTACGGCGCTTTCGGCGACCGGGTGGCGCGGCTGGCAGCTGGATTGCGGCATATGCTGGGGTTGAATGCGGGCGACAGGGTCGCCATCGCCATGAAAAACTGCCCTGAATTCCTGGAAATCATGTTTGCCGCCTGGCATGCGGGATTATCAATTGCGCCCATGAACGCCAAGCTGCACCCGCGCGAATTCGCCTACATCCTGGAAAATTCCGGCGCGCGGGTCTGTTTCGTGACCGACGACCTGGAAACCGCCATTACCGATGCGGCAACCGGCGTTGCGGTGATTTGCACCGGAAGCCAGAGCTATGACGATTTATTCACCGATACAGCCGCTCCCGTCGCAAATGTCGCGCCCGATGATCTTGCCTGGCTGTTCTACACCTCGGGCACCACCGGGCGGCCCAAGGGCGCCATGCTGACCCACCGCAATCTGATGGCGATGACCCTGAGCTATTTCGCCGATGTTGACAGCGTTGTCGCCGGGGATTGCATCATCCATGCCGCCCCCATGTCGCACGGCTCAGGGCTTTATATCCTGCCCCATATCGCCAAGGGCGCGTGCAATGTCATCCCCGGTTCCGGCGGGTTCAACCCGGAGGAAATCTTCGCCATGCTGCCCGACAATCCCGGGGCGACATTCTTTTTCGCGCCCACCATGGTGACGCGGCTGATCAACGCGCCCGGCATGGCTGACGCCGACACCTCCAATCTGAAGACCATCGTCTATGGCGGCGGGCCCATGTATGCCGAGGACAGCCTGCGCGCCATGGAGGCGCTCGGCCCCAAGCTGGTGCAGATCTACGGTCAGGGCGAATCTCCCATGACCATCACCTGTCTGTCCCGCGCCGACCATATGAACCGGGATCACCCACGCTACATGGACCGGCTCGCTTCCGTGGGGGCGGCCCATTCAGTAGTCGAGGTAAAAACCATCGATGAGCACGACCGGGACGTCGCGCCCGGCGAGATCGGTGAAATCATTGTGCGCGGCGATGCTGTCATGGCGGGCTATTGGCGCAACGATGCCGCAAGTGCAGAAACCCTGCGCGGTGGATGGCTCCATACGGGCGACATGGGGGCGTTCGACGAAGACGGCTTCCTGACCCTCAAGGACCGTTCCAAGGATGTCATCATTTCGGGCGGCACGAACATCTATCCGCGCGAGGTCGAGGAAGTTCTGATGCGCCATGAAAACGTACTGGAGGCGTCGGTGGTCGGCCGGCCCCACGAAGATTGGGGCGAGGAAATTGTCGCCTTCGTGGTGGTGCGTCCCGGCGCCAAATTACGCGAGAGCGAACTGGACGCGCTGTGTCTCGACAATATCGCCCGCTTCAAACGGCCCAGGGAATATCGCTTCGTCGATGAATTGCCGAAGAACAATTACGGCAAGATTTTAAAAACCGAGCTGCGCGCTCTGTTGGATTAGGACATTTTCATGAAACTCGGTTTTTTTATTCAGCCGGTGCATCCAGTGACGCGAAATTACCGCGAGGTGCTGGACGAGGATCGCGAGGCGATCATTCTGGCCGACAGGCTGGGCTATGAAGAAGCGCTGCTGGGCGAGCACTACACCGATCTGGCCGAACCGATCACGTCGAGTCTGATGTTTTTCGCCAGCCTGGCCCGCGATGCGCCCCGCATCAAGCTGGGCAGCGCGGTGATCAATCTGCCGAGCTATCACCCGGCAACCATAGCCGGACAGGTGGCCATGCTGGATCATCTGCTGGACGGGCGCTACATCTTTGGCATCGGTCCGGGCGGCGTGCGGTCGGATATCGAGATGTTCGGCAATCTGGATCTCGACCGCAACGCCAAGATGGTCGAGGCCTTCGATCATATTCTTGCGCTGTGGACCGGGGAGGCGCCCTATGAGATGAAGGGCGAATTCTACGAAACCACCACGGCCCGGTCGCTGTTGCCGGAAATCGGCATGGGCATCGCGCCCAGGCCCCTGCAACAACCGCACCCGCCGGTGATCGTGACGGCGCTGGCGCCCAATTCCCACGGCATTACCCTGGCGGCCGAACGGGGCTGGACGCCAATCTCATCCAACTATGTGCAAGCCCGGCTGGTGAAAACCCATCTGCCGAAATATCTCGAAGGGCTGCGCAATTCGGGCCGGCCGGAAGACCCGTCGGGATGGCGCGTCGCCAAAAGCATATTTGTGGCCGATGACGAGGCGACCGCGCGGGATTACGCCAAGTCGGTCGACGGCTCCTACGGACATTATTTCCATTCCATCATCACCAAGCTGACCCAGGGCAGACGCTACGATCTGTTCAAATCAAGTCCCGATCAGGCCGATGGCGACGTCTCGGTCGCCCATTCCCTGGAGACCCAGGTGATCGCCGGCACGGTGAATTCGGTGGTCGATCAGATCCTCGCCTTCCGCGAGGAAATCGGCCCGTTCGGAACGCTGGTCTATACCGGCCACGACTGGCGCGACGCGGCGCTGGGCAAACGATCCATGCAGCTCATGGCGGAGGATGTCATGCCCAGGGTCAACGCCGCGATTGGGGAATAGCGGACGGCAAATCCCTTCCCCATTCCATTTGGCTAGAATCCATAGAGCCCGGCAGGATTGTCGACCAGGATAAGCTTGCGGGTGGCGTCGTTGATACCGCAATCGGCGAGCCAGTCGAACTGGTCGGCGTCAAGCGGCATGGAGCCGTCCCACACCCGGACATGGGGCCAGTCGCTGCCCCAGATGATCCGTTCCGGGGCGGCTTCCACCATGGCCTGAACGAAGGGTTTCAGGTCCGGCCAGGGCGCTTTGGTTTTGGAGAACCGGTGCGGCGCGGCCAGCTTGATCCAGCAATTGCCCGCCTTCAGCGCATCCACCACGGCGATCAGCCCGGGCTGATCGAGCCCGCGCGCCACGTCCCAGCCGCGCCACGCCATATGATCGACCACCACGGGTGTCGGCATGTCGATCAGAAGCGGCGCGGCCTCCAACCAAGCCTCGACCGTGGGCGGCGCATAGACCATGTGCCAGCCAAGACGCGCGATGCGGCCACACATGTCCTTGAGCACGCCGAGCGTGACTTCTTCGCCGAACAGGGGCGTCAACCGAATGGCGCGGATGCCGCCTTCATGCAGCCGGTCCAGTTCCCCATCATCGATGTCGGTGGCGACCATGGCCACACCCCTGCCCCGGTCACCCAGCACTTTCAGGGCGTCCAGTGTGACCGTCATGTCCATGCCATGGGCGGTGACATGGGCGATGACCGCCCGGTCGATCTTCATGATTTCGAGGAAGTCGACGATCTTTTCGATCGACGCTTCGGGCGCGGTGTAGCTGCAATTAGGATTCAGCGGATACCGGTCATAGGGGCCGATGACATGGATATGGCTATCGCAGGCGCCGGGTGGCGGTGTCGTCCGGGGCGGCGTGGGCGCAAGCGGTCCGGGGCACGGGCGGGTCATGGCGGGACTCCTTGGGCAAGAATTTTGGAATAACCACTACATTTAGCTGAAATAGAGGCTAAAACCACAAAATTTCGTTGACACTACCAGATACAGACTGTTACTCAGACGATGCTAGGTGTAAATGGACGCGGGTCCGATAATATCCTGACGACAAAGCCCGGTGAGATGCAAGTCTCGCCGGGCTTCTTCATATTCCGGATCGCACTAAGCCTTGAGGCGCGGAATCAGGCGCTCCGCATTACCCCGATATATGTCTTTCAGATCGCTCGCATCGAGTCCGAATTCCTCAAGCCCGCGAATAGGATCGGCCGTGGCGCCGAACGGATAGTCGCTGCCGAGCAGCACCTGGGAAACCGGCACAAAGCTGAACAGCGCGGCCAGCGCGGGGCGGCTGCCGGCCAGCGCCACATCGTAATAGAGCCGCTGCAATTCATGGTCGATGCCATTGGGCAGGTGTTCGGCAAACATATTATTCAGCCCCATCAACTCGGCGCGACCGGCAGTGACCGGCACAGCCCCTCCGGCGTGGCAGAAAATGAACCGGATATCAGGGCAGCGCGCCAGCGTACCGCTGAACAGCAGGCTATAGACACAGCGCGCGGTATCCTGAGTGAATTCGGACAGCACGGGCGGCACCCAATCAATGATACCGGCACAGCAATCGGGCTCGAGCGGGTGGATGAATACCACCGCCTTGCGCCGATTGAGTTCATCGAAAACCACACTGAAATCGGGGTGGCCCGGCCAGCGATCGCCATAGCTGGTCATCAGTTGAATGCCGTCCGCGCCAAGAATATCCAGCGCATGGGCGATCTCGGTCAGGGTCGCGTCGATGTCGGGCATGGGCACGGTGGCGAAATGGCCGAAGCGATTGGGTTGCCCGGCGCGCAGCGCCGCCGCGTGATCATTGACGGCGCGGGCGAGGTCCCGGTTTTTCTCGGCCGTACCCCGGTGGATGCCCGGCGGCGACAGCGACAGCATCGCCGTATCCACGTCGTTCCTGTCCATCTCCTCGAGGGTGCGCTGAAGTGTCCAGTCCCGCACCGCCGGCATCTGGGCATAGGATTCCATCACCTCACGATATTCCGGTGCATAAAAATGGTGGTGGACATCGATGCGTCCGGCGCCCGCGCGATCAGCCATGAAACTTCCCCTCGTTGAATCGCGCCAACGCTAACATTCCGTCGCGATCGGCGGAAGCGAAACCGACCCGCGCATCACCGCGCAGCGGTCTATCTAACAGGATATGTATATCAGGATAACAGGCGGAAAATAAAAGGAGACGCCAGGTGCTGGACGCGGGGTCCTTGCAACACGCTCCTAAGAGCGCTCCTGACGCCTCCAAGGCCATTCCACTTTGACGCCTCCCGGCTCCTCGGTCCGGCAACCCGAAAGTCACCTTATCTTCCGAACCGTTGCAACTCAAGGCTTCCAGCCTTTGGACCTTTCCGCTTCAACCCTTCCCGATCCGGCGGACAGACGACCCGAGAGCCCTCAATCCTCCGAACCGTTCCGCATCTCTGCTTCCCGGTCCAGACCGCTCCGCTTTGCCGTTTCCCGACCCGACCGTCCGGCGGCCCGGAAGCCGCAATCCCGCCAGATCGTTCCGCAACGCAGCGTCCCGATCCCAAACCCCTCTCGCTCGCGCTCCCCTTCCGATGATCCAACGACCCGAAAGCCATCTTTTCAACGATCGGTCGGCGCGGCGCCATCCGGGTCCTGAACCTTTCCGTTCCGATGTTTTCCGATCCGTCAATCAGGCGACCCGAAAGTCCCCTTTTCTCCGAACCGTTCCGCACCAGAGCTTCCCGGCTCCGGACCTTTCCACTTCGACGCTTCCCAACCCTTCGGTTCAGCGGCCCGAAAGCCCCCTCCCCTCCAGACCGTTCCACATCGACGCTTCCCCGGTCCTGAACTCTTCCACCGAACTGCTTCCCGACCCGATGTTCCGACGACCCGAAAGCCGCCTTCCCATCACGCCGTTCCACCGCAAGGCTTCCGGGCTCGAAACCATTCCACTTCCATATTTCACGATCCCTCGGTCCGGCAACCCGAAAGCCCCCGTCCCTCAGAACCATTCCGCATCGAAGCTTCCCGGTTCCGCGATCCAGGGTCCGAAGACCCGAAACCGCACAGACATACTCACCCCGGTGTGAAAGGACAGCAATGGAAAATCGGACTTATGGTTAATTTTCCTGTGCATAAGACTCGTCAATATCCACAATCGATCCACAGGACAATCCACGGAACAACACTGCCGCCAACACAAAACAAGCAAAATCAAATACTTAAATGTTTGGATTGGCGATTCATGAAAATCGCCATGAAACCATTGCGCCGAATTAATTCAGGCGTTCGTCTTCGCCGACAAGATGCAGCGG
>CALGIA010000426.1 GCA_937916005.1 uncultured Rhodospirillaceae bacterium | reverse complement strand
ACCACGATGGCGCTGATGATGAAAAAGAACATCAGCGCGCCGATGACCCCGCCCAGATTGCCATAGACTGTCGCGTAATCCGTGAAATCGGCCAGGAAGGCCGTGTACAGGATGCTGGTCGCCATCAGGCAGACCACGACCAGGATCGCGCCGGGCAGGACTCCCCACCAGGACAGCCGGACATTGGGCAGCAGCCGGTACAGCATGACGATAATCGCAAACAGACCGAGCCCACCGAGCGCATAGCGCGCCAGCTTCGCCAGGATATCAAATGATTGGGACAGGCCGATTGCGTCCCGCAGCCATTCCCAGAACAGGGGTGCAATCACCAGGCAGAAGGTCGCGAGAATGAAAAACAGCGACAGGCCGAACACCATGGCGGTGCTTTGCGCGCGCCGCTTCCAATAAGGCCGCCTTGCGGTTACGCCATAGGCCCGGTTCAATGCCTTGCGGAGCCCTTCCAGGCAGGATCCCGTGGTCCACATGATGGTCAGGGTGGAGATGGTCAGCAACTCGCTTTCCCGGCGCTGAAAAATATCGGCCAGCGCCAGCTCGAAGACCTCGGCGACATCTTCGGGCAAGTTCTCGAAGATGAAAGCCACCACGAAGGTTCCATGTTCGGTCGACCCCAACATGCCCGCCAGCGCCACCAGAAACAGCAGAAATGGCACGAAGGAAAACAGCCCGTTGAAAGCCAGAAAACTCGCCAGCATGAAGCCGTCGCTTTTGGAAAAACGTTCCGCGGCGAGCAACACGCAACCGATTGGCGAGCGGGGCCGGCCGCGGACCGTTGCAACATACGTGGACAGGCGCTCGATTTGTTTTGTCATGTCAATTCCCGATTTGACCGGACAGGGACGGAACGCCGTCCGGTTGGAGGGATTACCTCAGCGGCTCGAGAACGCTTGCGTAGTTGGCGACCGCCGAGCCGCCCATATTGAACACGCCGGCGAGGCTCGCGCCGGGAACCTGGATTGCGCCCGCCGATCCATGAAGCTGCATGGCGGCCATCACATGCATGGAAACGCCCGTGGCGCCGATCGGGTGACCCTTTGATTTCAGACCGCCCGACGGGTTGACCGGTAATTTTCCGTCCTTCTCGGTCCAGCCCTCCAGAATCGCGCGCGCGCCCTGGCCGTGGGGCGTCAGACCCATGGCTTCATAAATCACCAGTTCGGCGATGGTGAAGCAGTCATGGACTTCCACGAAGGAGAAATCATCGAGCGTGGTCGAGCTCGTCTTGAATGCCTGCTGCCAGGCGCGTTCGGCCCCTTCGAAGCGGGTCACGTCGCGCCGGCTCATGGGCAGGAATTCATTGACATGCTCGGCGGCGCGGAACACCACGGCCTTGTTCATTGTCAGCGCGGTTTCCACATCGGTCAGGACCAGCGCCGCCGCGCCGTCGGTCACCGGCGAGCAATCGGTGCGCTTCAAGGGGCCGGCGATAAGCGGGTTCTTGTCCGAGACATTGCGGCAGAAATCATATCCCAGATCCTTCTGGAAATGAGCCAGGGTGTTGACCGACCCGTTTTTGTGGTTCTTGGCCGCGATCCGCGCCAGCGCGTCGGACTGGTCGCCATATTTCTGGAAATATCCCTCCGCGATGCGCGCGAAGATATCGGCGAACGAGCCGTTATCGTCCTCCTCCTTCAGATAGCTTGCCTTGGTCAGCACCTCGCCGATAGCGGCCCCGGCCAGCTCGGTCATCTTTTCAACGCCGACGACCAGCACGATGCGCGCCTTTTTGGCCTCAATGGCGTTGAGTCCCTGATAGATTGCAGCCGAGCCGGTGGCGCAGGCATTTTCCACGCGGGTTGCGGGCTTGAAGCGCAAATCGTCATGGGCCTGCAGCACCAGGGATGACGGAAAATCCTGCTTCACGAATCCGCCATTGAACATGCCGAGATAGATCTCGTCCACATCCGCCGGCGCAACGCCGGCATCGGCCAACGCGCCCACGGTGACATCGGTGATCAGGGATTCGATATCGGCATCTTCATGCTTGCCGAATTTGCTGTGGGACCAGCCGACGATACATGCGGTCATGGGTGGGCTCCTTAGGGCAGGGTGACGGTTCACCCGAGCATAGCGCAGCGCAATGCCGCGCGCTATGCTGAGAGACCAACAGGAGGGCCGCACCATGGCGCGAAAATTTGTCGATATTTCCGTGACGCTCGACCCGTCGCTGAATTCCGATCCGGATATCATGATTCCCGAGATCGATTATTTCACCCACCAGGAAACCGCCGACGAACTGTGCAGTTTCTTCCCCGGCCTGACCCGCGACGATCTGCCGGGCGGCGAGGGTTGGGCGATTGAAAAGGTCCATATTTCGACTCATAACGGCACCCATGTGGACGCGCCCTGGCATTATCATTCGACCATGAATGGCGGCGAGCGCGCCATCGCCATTGATGAGGTGCCGCTGGAATGGTTCCACCAACCCGGCGTGAAGCTGGATTTCCGCCATTTCGAGGACGGCTATGTGGTGAGCCCGGATGATATTGTGACAGAACTCAAACGCATCGGTCATGATCTCCAGCCGCTCAACATCATTCTCGCAAACACGGCGGCCGGCGCGCGCTATGGACATGACGATTATGTCTCCCGCGGTTGCGGCTTCGGGCGCGACGCCACGCTGTGGTTCACCGAACGGGGCGTGCGGGTGGTCGGCACCGATGGCTGGAGCTGGGATGCGCCGTTCATCCACACCAAGACCCGCTGGGAAGAAACCCAAGACCCGTCGATCATCTGGGAAGGCCACAAGGCGGGCATGGAACAGGGCTATTGCCAGATCGAAAAGCTCGGCAATCTGGAAGCCCTGCCGGACACCGGCTTCACCGTGTCCTGCTTCCCGGTAAAAATCAAAGACGCCTCAGCCGGCTGGACCCGCGCCGTGGCGATATTTGATGAGTAGGCTCTCAAACATCCGCCCAGTAGCGGTGCAGGTTTGAGTGGGCGCGCTTCAGGGCGCGGTAGGACGGGCCGAGCTGGTCGGCGGTTTCCTGGGGGACTGTTTGCATCCAGTTCATCACGCTCCAGATTTCGGTCAGGGCGGTGCGTTGTTCCTCCTCCCGGATGATGCTCTGGATGGCGGCTTCGGCGGTCCAGCGCGCGCCCCGGGTGATTTGTTCGACGAAGTGATAGTCGTTGGCCGGATAGATCGCCGCATCGCCCACGTTCATTTTCAGCTTCTGGATGCCGGTCGACACGTTGACCGCCAACTCACCGCCGCCATACTCCACCGGCGGGTTCAGAAACAGCGTGATCCGTAGGTCCGTGCGCACCGGATCGTCGCCGCCGGCGTCCCCGGCGCCCATCACGGCCTGATCGATGGGAATGGCATGGGACATGCCTTCATCCATCCGGTGGATATGGAAATCGCTCATGCGGCGCGGCATGGCGGCGACGGAAAACCCGCCGATCTGCATGACGGCCTTGCGCATGTCCGCGCCTACACGGCGCGTGGCGTCCGAGTCCAGCATGGGCTGACCCGGCGTCCCATGGGTTTCCTTTTCGAATGAGGCGACGATTTTGGCGGCCTCATCCGGCTTCATCAGATTGGTCAGACGTATAATCATATTCCCGCTCCTCAGCTTTCCGCCCACAGGCGGAGCAGGCCCCAATGGGTCTTGGACAAAGACCGATAGGCCTGGTTTTCGTCGAGCTTGTCTTCCGGCGTCAGCTTGGACACGCCGTCCATGGCGGTCCAGATATCGGTCAGGATCTGGCGCTGATGGGTATCGCGAATGATGCTCTGTATCCAGGTGATGGCCACGCTGCGCACGCCGCGCGTGACCGGTTCGACCCGGTGGAATTCGCCGGTCGGATAGACTATCGCATCACCCGCCGGCAGTTTGATGGCCTGCGGGTTGACCCGTGAATTCATGATCAACTCGCCGCCGTCGTAATCCTCGGGGTTGTTGAGAAATACGGTCATGGAGATATCGGCCCGCATGGGGGCGCCGGCCTGCAAGCCCATGATCGAGTTGTCCACATGGTCCCCATAGGTATGGGTTTCCTCATAGCGGGTCAGATGAAACGGGCCGATTTGTTTGGGCATGGCCAGCCAGAGGAACATCTGATTGCGGCGCAGGGCCTGTTCGATCTTCTGGCTCATCCGGGCGCGCAATTCCGAGCCCACGGGGAGCTGTACATTGCGCTTGACCAGGCTGGCTGCGTTGGCGGCCGTCTCGCGGCCGTCCACATAGCCCTGACCTTCGAGAGCGTCGTTGATCTCTGTGAGTTCTTCGGGGCTGAGCGCGCCCTTTAACTGAAACATCATGGCGATCGAAATCCCTTATAGTTTTTTTAATTTCGGCCTTCATATAAATCGCGGCCCGCCTTCAGTGCGCTCAGCTTGCGGTCCGCGATATAGCGTTTGAGATTCCACAATCCGCAATCGGGATGGATGTATCTGACCCGGCCGGGACCAATGATTTTATCGGCGCGCTCGATGGCGCGGGCGATCTGGTCCGGGCTTTCGGCCATGGTCGCCTTCACGTCGAGAACCCCGAGCCCCATGCCGATTTCGGGTCGCAGATCACGAAACACTTCCAGCTCATCCATGGGACGGTGGGTGTTTTCCATGACGATATGATCGACGTGAAGCGCGTTGAGATAATCCATCAGTTTGCCCCAGGTACCCTGCTGCGGTTGCTGACCGGCGTAATTGCCGAAGCAGAGATGGACCGCGGGCTTGTTCTTGACGGCGTCGAGCACCCGGTTGATGGCCGACGCTGCCCATTCCCATTCTTCGGGATGACCGGGCAGATTGGCTTCGTCGATCTGGACGATGTCTGCGTCAAGCCGCGCCACCTGTTCCGCCAACACATCGGCGATGGCGTTACAGAGCATCGGGAGATCGCCATAGTGATGGTCGACCAGAGTCTTGGCCAGCATATGTGGCCCGGTCAGCGCGAATTTGAACGGCTTGCTGGTCATGGCCTGGCTGCGCCGGCAGGCGGCCGCCAGGTTCATGACGCCGCTGCCGATGGGTCCCTCGATCACGCCGGCGGGCGTCGACCGAAAATTCATCACGTCGGCCACGGCCTCGAATTTTACGTGTTCGTCGAAAGTGATTTCGGACCGCACATTGGCCAGCGGCCGCGTGAAATATTCGATCATGCCGTTGGTTTCGGGATGGCTAAGGTCATAGCGGTAACATTCGCCATCGGCCACCACATCTATTCCCGCCATTTCCTGAGTATGGATC
>CALGIA010000425.1 GCA_937916005.1 uncultured Rhodospirillaceae bacterium | reverse complement strand
ACGCTTCCACCCGGCAAATCCCTGACGGCGGCGGCGAGCAAGCGCCTGGAGGTATTGCAGACCCTGGATACGCTGGGCGCGGGATTTACCCTGGCAAGCCATGACCTGGACATAAGGGGCGCGGGCAACCTGCTGGGCGATGAGCAATCGGGACATATCCGCGAAGTCGGCGTCGAACTCTACCAGCAGATGATCGAAGAAGCCGTCGCCCAGGCGCGCGGCGCGACGCCCCTGACGGAAGACGGATGGGCGCCGCAAATCAATATCGGCATGCCGGTCCTGATCCCCGAAGGTTATGTCAGCGATCTTGATCTACGTCTCGGGCTCTATCGCCGGATCGCGACCCTGGAAAGCCAGAGTGAAATCGAATCCTTCGCCGCCGAAATGATCGACCGTTTCGGCGCCCTCCCCGATGAGGTGGAAAACCTGCTGCGCATCGTCGCCATCAAGCGGCTGTGCCGCTCGGCCGGTGTGGAAAAACTAGATGCCGGGCCGAAAGGCGCGGTGATCAGTTTCCGGAAAAATGATTTCGCCAACCCGGCCGGGTTGATCGCCTTTATTCAGGATGATATCGGGCGCACCAAGCTCCGCCCCGATCACAAGTTGGTCTATCGCCGGGATTGGCTCAACGCCCAGGAAAGACTCAATGGCGCCCAGCGTCTGTTAAACAAGCTCGCCGATATAGCCGCTTAGGGAACCTGAAACATGGATGATCTTTATTTCGAGGATTTCTACGTCGGACGAAAGTTCGAAAGCCCGTCGATGACCCTGTCGGAAAATGACATCATCGAATTCGGAAAAATCTATGCCGACCTGCCCTACCACACAGATCCGGAAGCAGCCAGGAATTCCATGTGGGGAGGTTTGGTGGCGCCCGGATACCAGACCGCGTCACTGACCTTCGGTCTGTTCGTCAGGACCGGCGTGTTCAAGGCGTGCGGGTTGGGGTCACCGGGTATCGACAAGCTGCGCTGGCTGAAACCGGTGCTGGCCGGCGATACGCTGCATGTCATTGCGGAGATCGTCGAAATCTCACCGGCCCAGACCGACAAGGGCCGCGACGCCATCCGGATGAACTATCAGACCATCAACCAGAAGGACGAGCCCGTGTTGACCCTCACCAGCCTCCATTTCGTGAAACGCCGCCCGGCCTGAAATTGTCCCCCCTTCCCCTTCATTCGGCGCGCTGGCTGATCAATCCACGATATAAACCCGCCGGCAATTCCTCCAATGACGACGCATGGGATGAAATCACCAGCTGGCCGGGCTATGCGGCAACGCCGCTGGTCGCGCTTCCGGAACTGGCGCGGGACCTGGATGTGGGCGGCATATTTTACAAAGACGAAGGCGGCCGTTTCGGGCTCGGCAGTTTCAAGGCGCTGGGCGGCGCCTATGCGGTGCTTCGCATGCTCCAGAGAACCATCACGGCGCAGACCGGTGAGACGCCAAGCGCCACCCAACTCCGCGCCAAATCACACCCTGGAATCACGAGCTCGATCACCGTCACCACGGCAACCGATGGCAACCACGGACGTTCCGTCGCCTGGGGCGCATCCCAATTCGGTTGCCGCGCGGTGATCTATATTCCAGCCGATTGCAGTCCGGCGCGGGAAGCCGCGCTGGCCGCCCTGAACGCCGAAGTGGTTCGGATCGATGGCGGGTATGACGACGCCGTCGCGCGATGTGCCGGAGATGCCGCCGAAAATAGAAGAACGGTTATTTCCGACACATCCTGGGACGGATACCGGGATATTCCCCGCGAAGTCACCCAGGGATACAGGGTCATGGCGGAAGAAGCCCTGCGCCAGATGCCGGGCGGGGCGCCGCCGCCGGGCGGGGCGCCGCCAAGCCATATCTTCATTCAGGGTGGCGTCGGGGCGCTCCCCGCCGCGATCTGCGGCCATTTCAGTGGACTGCCCGCGAAGCCCCGTGTGATCGTGGTCGAACCGGAGGGCGCGGCCTGCCTGTATGCCAGCGCCAAGGCCGGCACGGCGAGTGCCGCGCCCGATCCGGTCTACAGCGTGATGGCGGGCCTCAATTGCGGATCGGCCTCACCCATTGCCTGGGAAATCCTGGACCGCAACGCCTTTGCCTTCATGACAATCCCCGATGAATCCGCCGGCGACTGCATGAAACTACTGGCGGACGGAAGTTTGGGCGGGCGGCCGATCATTGCCGGGGAATCCGCCGTCGCGGGACTGGCGGCGCTGATTTCCGCCGCGCACGGCGCACGCACGCCTCTGGGTCTTGGGCCCGACAGTCAAATTCTCCTGTTCGGAACCGAAGGCGCGACCGATCCGGAAATTTATGCAAAAATGGTCGGGAGCCTACCGATTAAAAGGGAATAGAACATGACAGACAGGATATCCATCCGCCTCGCTGCCGGGTCGGGCCCGACATTTGGCGTTGACGACCTGTCCTGCGCCGCGGCGACCACATTGGGGTGCTGGGCGGACGAAGGGCTTGATGTCACCTGGACTCCGGTTCATGGCGGCGTCGCGGCCGCGAATGCCGTCATCGCGGGCGATGTCGATGTGGGATATGGCGGTCTCGGTCCGGCGATTTCCGCACGGGCCAAGGGCGCGCCAATCCGGGTTGTGGTTTCCATGGCCAGAGGACTGGCGCAAAATCTCGTTGCGCAGAACCGCTTCGAGACAGTCAATCAGTTGAAGGGCGTTTCCTGGGCGCTGGACGGTTTCGGTGCGTTGAGTCATCACATGGCCCGGCTGACCGTCGCGGCCCTAGGCATTGATGAAACAGAAATCGACTGGCAGGCAGTGGGCCCGCCCCCCGAACGGATAGAGCTTCTGGTGGCCGACAAGATCGATGTCTCGCTGATCCGGGTCGAAGAAGCCCTGTCGCTGGCGCGTAGCCACGGACAATCGCTCCATATTCTGCTCGGTTTTTCCGATCTCAAAAAGCTGGTTCCGGTTCAGCCCCATGGCGTGCTGACGACTCTGGAAGACTACGAACTGGAAAACCCGGAAGCCCTGCGGCGGCTGGCGCGCGGCATGATCACGGCGTCCCGGGCGCTGCATGACGACTATCAACTATTCCGGAAAGTCTATGACACGCACGTCACGATCCCGCTGCCCGATGACGCCATTGAAACGATCTGGCGTCAGGAAGTGGAAACCGGCGGGTTCGCCATCAATGGCGGGCTCGGCGTGGAACACTGGAAAAACCAGATGACGCTCTATGCCGGGCTCAACCCAGATCTACCGGCGATTGAGCGGGATGATCTGATCGCCGGCAATTTTGTTTCGGAAGCGTTGGAAATCCTCGGCGTGCGGCATCCGGACATCGACGCACCCCCTGATCACGCATAGGCAACAAAAAACCGGCCACCCTTTTGGGTGGCCGGTCGTTTTGATCGTGGTTGTGGGGTCTACTGACCCGTTGTCTGCTTGAGGAACTCTTCGACCTCAGCCTTCAACGCGTCGGCCTGGACGGCCAGTTCACGCGCCGCAGTCAGAACATCGGTAGCTGATGAGCCTGTCTGGGAAGCCGCTTCACTGACACCCGTGATATTGCTCGTCACATCGTTGACACCGGCGGTGGCCTCCTGGATGTTCCGGGAGATTTCCTGGGTCGTGGCGCCCTGCTCCTCCATTGCCGAGGCAATGGCGCTGGAAATTTCGCTCATGGATCCGATGGTCGTGCGCACCGATGAGATGGCTTCCACCGCCTCGCTGGTCGCGCTTTGCATCTGATTGATCTGGGCGCTGATATCGTCGGTCGCCTTGGCGGTCTGTGTCGCCAGGCTCTTGACTTCGGATGCAACAACCGCAAAGCCCTTGCCGGCTTCACCCGCACGCGCCGCCTCAATGGTGGCGTTGAGTGCGAGAAGGTTGGTCTGTGCCGCGATGTCACTGATCAGGCTGACGATTTCGCCAATCCGGTCAGAAGCCTGGGCCAGGCCTTCCATGGTTGTGGCGCCGCGTTCGGCTTCCTCGACGGCATTCGCCGCGATACGGGCCGATTCAGCGACCTGCAGATTGATCTCGGCCACTGAAGCCGTCAGTTCTTCCGTTGCACTGGCGACCGTCTGTACATTGGTCGACGCTTCCTCGGAAGCCGCAGCCACTGTATTGGCCTGAACGGAAGTTTCTTCCGCACCGGCGCTCATTGTCTGAGCCGTTGCATCCAGTTCGGTTGCCGCGGCCGACACGATTTCGACCACATCCTTGACCCGGTTTGCAATATTGATGCTATCGGTCACAATCGACCATGACAGCATCGGACCAAGATAATCGCCTTCTTTACTTGTGATGGCGGCGACATTGAGATCCAGAAACTGGTCATCGAGCTGGATCACCGCATGGTGCGGCAGGTTGGCGGGGTTGGCCAGCAACTGACGCTGATGCGACGGGTTCTTGTGGAAGATATCGATGCACTTACCCATAAGATCATCCGCCTTGCACGGCAGCAGATGTTCCAGTGTACGCAAGGTGCGAACGCTGGTGTTGTTGGCGTAGTTGATGGTCAGGTCCAGCGGATCGCAGGTCAGGATGTTGATGGGCATATTGTCCAACATCTGCATCAGACGCTCGGTTTCGGCTTCCTTTTTGACCTGTTCGGTCACGACGGACCAGGTCACCATCGGCTGGACGTAATTGCCATCGCCATCCATGACGGCAGTCACCAGAAGATCGAGAATTTCCTCGCCCACGTGGATATTGGTCTGGAACGGCAGATTGGAAGGATCCCGAAGCAGACGGCGCTGGGTTTCAGGGTTTTTGTGGAACACGTCGATGCAGGTGCCCATCAAATCATCGATCGCAATCGGGAGCAAATGCTCGATTGATTTCAGCGTGGTCACGGTGGATGTATTCGCATAATCGCTCTTGAACTCTTCAAGATCGCAGCTCATCACATTGACGGGCATCTGTTGGATCATATTGGCGAGAACATCACGCTCCTTGCGCACCGAAGCGAGTTCCGCTTCGAGCTCCGCAACGCGGCCTTGCGAATCATCGGATTTTGTCTTGGCGGATTTCTCGGCAGAGGCCTCCGACTCAGGAGTTACGTCCTGATCGACCTCGATATTCTCCTTCAGAGTAGACATATTCGAATCCTTCCGGGATCTAATACATGCCACGAGCTTCTCTTTTAGAGACTCGCAACGAAATGGATTGGTTAACGACAAATGCTTTGTATAGAGTCGCTGTTAAAAGCTGGTTAATTTAGGACTTAGCCGGGTTTCTGGATGGG
>CALGIA010000424.1 GCA_937916005.1 uncultured Rhodospirillaceae bacterium | reverse complement strand
ACCACCAGCAACGCCCCGATCAGATGGGACGCCACCAGAAACGCGCCCGATTGCTGGCCCCGGTCAAGATGAGTGAACGCCTGCCGCGCAAGGGCTGTTTCCGGCCGACGATCGGCGGTCGCCCGCAAAATCATGATAGTGCCGAAGAAGGCCGCAAATACCGTTGCGCCATCCGCCGCCCGGATGATCGCCTGCCAACCGTCATAAGCCGTCGCCAGCGCCAGCGTCATTGCCGCCAGCACGGCGCATAAAATCTGGGTCTGACGCCGCAGCCGCGCCAGCGATACGAGAACATAGAGCCCCATCAGCTCCGCCCCATAAGCAGCCGGAACAGCGCCGGGCCAGATCAGCCGGAGCAAAACGAGGACCCAGATGAGGATCAGCAGATGCTGAACCCTCATGATGTGCTTAAACGGAGAAATCAATCGCGGAAATTGACATATTGCAGCGGATGCTCAAGCTTCATGCCCTTGATCAGTTCGATTGCCGTCTGAAGATCATCGCGCTTCTTGCCCGACACCCTAAGCTCATCGCCCTGGATCGCGACCTGCACCTTCAGCTTGGCTCCCTTGACGGATTTTATGAGCTTTTGCGCCAGTTCGCGGTCGACGCCCTGCTTGATGGTTATGGTCTGGCGCACGGCGTTACCGCTGGCCGATTCCGTCTTGCCGAAATCAAACGCGCCATGTTCGACCTTGCGCTTGGCCAGATAGCCGCGCAGCAATTCCTGCACCTGTTTCAGCTTCATCTCGTCATCGGCGTTGAGCAGCACGGTCTCGTCGGTGCGTTCTATGGAACATTTACTGCCCTTGAAATCAAACCGCGTCCCGATCTCGCGCATGGCGCCCTGGATCGCATTATCAACCTCGGGAATCTCGGTACGGGAGACGATATCGAATGACGGCATGGCGGAATTCTCACATTGTTGGTCGGTGTTTTAGACGGTCAGCATCATACCCCGGACCACGTGGGCTGGGGAATACCGCCGACACGGGTTATCTGGACCGGGCCGCGCCCCGTCTCGCCCCCGACCGAATGTTAGCGTTCTGATTAGGTCCCGGGGCTTTCTTCGAAGTCGCCGCCGGATCGAATTGCCCGGGCCGGATTGTCTGGGCCGGTTGCTCGGCGGCGGCTTCCCGCTTTTTGACTTTCTGCCCCGCTTTCGCTTTCGCCCGTTCGCGGGCCTTGGCCTTGGTCATGTTGTCCTGCCTTTCCAGAATGTTTATGAGCCAATATAGCACATCCAATAATCAAAAGGTTCGCGTTAGTGACAGCGCCTGTGATCCGGGTCACAATCCCGCCCCTGCCTGGGACATCCGGGCCGATATATATTCGAACACAGGAGCGCGAAATGTCAGTATTGACGCTGGAAGAATCCAACCGCATCGCCCAGGGCGTTATGGCCGAAGCCGAGAAAATGGGCATAAAGATCAACGTATCCGTCTGCGATCCCGGTGGGCGTTTGATCGTGTTTCAGCGCATGAATGACGCCACGTGGGCCGGCGTCTTCGGCAGCCAGGGCAAAGCCATGGCGGCGGTGGCATTCGGCCGCCCCAGCGGCGCCCTGACCGAACGGGCCGACACCCCCACTTTCCGCGGCATCGTGGCGCTCGAAGGCGGCCACATGATTATGGGCCAGGGCGGAATGCCGGTGTTCCGCGACGGGGTCGTCATCGGCGGCGTCGGCGTCGGCGGCGGCACCTCCCAGGAAGACGAAGACTGCGCCATTGCGGGAATTGCATTGTTGTAGAAAGTAAAGCCCGGTCCCGGCCCGCACCCCCACCCGACCACCCATCTCGATTGTACGCTGTGGGTGGTCGGGTGGGGGTGTGGGCCGGGACCGAAAAATTCCCCCAAAACCCTTGCGCAAATCGGGGGCATTCCTATACACGGTCGCCATGGCGCCTCCTATCCTGATCCTGCGTGATATTCATCTGACATTCGGCGGCACGCCCCTGTTGGAAGGTGCGGAGCTGTCCTTGTCGGAGATGGACCGGCTGTGCCTGGTGGGGCGCAACGGGTCGGGCAAATCGACCCTGTTGAAGATCGCCGCCGGGATGGTTGCGCCTGATTCGGGCGAGGTATTCATTCAGCCGGGATCAACGCTGCGCTATCTGGCCCAGGAACCGGATTTGAGCGGGTTCCCGACCACCCTGGCCTATGTGGAGAACGGGCTGGCCCCCGGGGACGATCCCTATCGCGCGCGCTATCTGCTGGAACAGCTGGGACTCGACGGAACGGAAGACACCTCCATTCTATCGGGCGGCGAAGCGCGGCGCGCGGCGCTGGCCCGGGCCCTGGCGCCGACGCCGGATATCCTGCTGCTGGACGAGCCGACCAACCATCTGGATTTACCGGCAATCGAATGGCTGGAACGGGAGTTGGCAAGCATCCGATCCGCCCTGGTGCTGATCAGCCATGACCGGCGTTTCCTGCAAAACCTGTCGAAAAGCACGATATGGCTCGACCGGGGCCGGACCCGGCGGCAGAACCGCGAATTCGACGCCTTTGAAGCGTGGCGCGACGAAACCCTGGAACAGCAGGAGCTGGACCGGCACAAGCTCGACCGAAAGCTGGTCGCCGAAACCGAATGGCTGCACAAGGGGGTCACGGCGCGGCGCAAACGGAACCAGGGAAGGTTGCGGGCGCTGCATGCGCTGCGCGACGAACGCAAGGAAATGCGCCGGGCTACCGGCAACGTCGCCATGGCCCCGACCGAGGGACTGCAGGCCGGCAAGCTGGTCATCGAGGCGAAGAATATTTCCAAATCCTGGGACGGCCCGCCGGTGGTGAGTGACTTTTCCACCCGTATTCGGCGCGGTGACCGCACCGGCATCATCGGCCCCAATGGCGCGGGGAAAACCACATTGCTGAACATGTTGACCAATGCGCTGCTCCCCGATGAAGGATCGATCCGGCTGGGCGCGAATATCCAGCTGGTGACCCTCGACCAGCGGCGCGAGGCGCTCGACCCGGACAAGACCCTGGTGGAGACCCTGACCGGCGGCGGCGGCGATACGGTTTCGGTGGCCGGAAAATCGCGCCATGTGGTCAGCTATATGAAGGATTTCCTGTTCGCGCCGGAACAGGCCCGCACCCCGGTCGGCGTGCTGTCGGGCGGCGAACGGGGCCGGCTGATGCTGGCGCGCGCCCTGGCCCAACCCAGCAATCTTCTTGTATTGGATGAGCCAACGAATGATTTGGACTTGGAAACGCTCGATCTTTTGCAGGAAATGCTGATCGATTATCCAGGCAATGTGCTGCTGGTCAGCCATGACCGGGATTTTCTCGACCGGGTCGTCACCTCGGTGATCGCATCGGAGGGCGACGGCAATTGGATCGAATATGCCGGCGGCTATTCGGACATGGTTTCCCAGCGGGGCGCGAACATCGAGGCCCGGCGACAGGACACGGGGCGCAAATCCAAATCCTCAAGGTCACCGAACGGGCAATCGCAAAGCCGGAAACTGACCTTCAAGGACAAGCATGCTCTGGACACCCTGCCCGCACGGATGGCGCAGCTTCAGTCCGAGGCCGCAAAATTTCAGGCCAAGCTGACCGAGCCCGAACTGTTTACCCGTGACCCCGCCGCATTCGAAACCGCCGCCACAGGCCTCAGCCGCGCCGAAGCGGATCTGGCCCAGGCCGAAGAAGACTGGCTGGAACTGGAACTCAGGCGCGAGGAAATCGAAGGCGGCTGATCTTATACCCTCCCGGCCTCTATGCACGGGCCTCCTGCGCCAGACGCCACAGCTTTTCCGGGGTCGCGGGCATGTCCACATGGGTCACGCCGAGGGGCGACATGGCGTCGACCACCGCATTCATGATCGCGGCCAGCGCGCCCACATTGCCCGCCTCCCCCGCGCCCTTGGCCCCGACCGGATTGGTCGCCGTTGGCACCGGGTTGTTTTCCATATGGAAGGAACACATGTCGTCGGCCCGCGGCATGCCGTAATCCATGAACGACCCGGTGAGCAATTGCCCCGACTCGGGATCGAAGATCATGTGTTCGGTGAAGGCCTGGCCGATGCCCTGTCCGATGCCGCCATGGATCTGGCCTTCCAGGGTCAGGGCGTTGATTACCGTTCCCACATCATCGACCACCGAATAGCGCAACACCTCGGTCTTTCCCGTGTCCGGGTCGATTTCGACCTCGCAGATATGACAGCCATTGGGGAAGTTGGGGATTTGCGGTGAGAATGTCGCGCTCTCATACAGCCCGGGCTCGATATCATCGGGCAGATTGGGCCGCTGATAGGCGGTCTGGGCGACCTGCTTGATGGTCACGTTCCGGTCGGTCCCGACCACTTCGAAGATTCCATCCGCGAACGCTATATCGTCCTCGGCGGCTTCCAGGATATGGGCCGCGATGCGCTTGCCCTTTTCGATGATCCGGTCGGCCGCGATGAAGGAAGCACCACCGCCCAGCACCGCCGTGCGCGATGCGAATGTACCGCCGCCATCGGGCGCCACATCAGTATCCATCCGCGTGACCCTTATATCGTCCGAATCGATCCCGAGCCGGTCGCTGATCAGGATTTTATACATGGTGTCGTGACCCTGGCCGTGGGAGATCGAGCCGGGGATCACGGTCACGGTCCCGCCGGGGTCGAACTTCACCACCACCGTCTCGCCAAAGGACTGGGATGTCTGCTCGATGATATTGCCCATGCCGATACCGCGCAGCTTGCCACGGCTTGCGGCCTCGGCGCGGCGTTCCTCGAAACTTTCATAGTCCGCGATAACCAGAGCGCGTTCGAGATTTTGTCCGAATTCGCCCGAATCGTAGCAATAGGTCAGACCGGTCTGAAACGGCATGGCACTCGATGGAATGGTGTTGCGCCGGCGGAGTTCCGCCCGGTCGATATTCATCTCGCGAGCGGCGTTGTCGATCAACCGTTCGACAATGCAGGACGCCTCGGGCCGCCCCGACCCGCGATAAGGTCCGCAGATCCCCGTATTGGAGAACACGGCCGAGACCTCCACATGAATATGCGGCGTCACATAGGTGCCGGCGAGCCCGCCCACATGCATGGTCGGCGAGATGATCCCACCAGGCATGATGA
>CALGIA010000423.1 GCA_937916005.1 uncultured Rhodospirillaceae bacterium | reverse complement strand
AAAGAATTGAAGATGCCTGTTATTGCAGTTTCCCGCGTCGGGCGGGAAATATTGGGTTTAACTAGTGGCGGCGTGCATATGGACTACCTTTCCGAAGTAGTAGCGCACTTCAAAAAGCAGGGGTGTACTGCAGCAGAGACCGGCACATGGATTCCTGACGGACCAGGCACAGAAACAGCCATGATAACAAATCTAAAACCTTTCCCTAATTTTGATGACCTATGACGAATAATTAGGGTCATCCGACCCACTCTACCGGTGGAGTGGGCGCTAAAGCGCCGCGTTAAGCGGTGCTTTTCGCCAGGGCGTCGAACCGCATCAGTCTTGCGATCAGCGCCTCGATCTCGTTGAGCGGGATCATGTTGGGGCCGTCGGACGGTGCGTTGTCCGGGTCGGGGTGGGTTTCCATGAACACGGCGGCCACGCCGACCGCCACGGCGGCGCGCGCCAGGACGGGCACATATTCGCGCTGGCCGCCCGAGACAGTCCCCTGCCCGCCCGGCTGCTGCACCGAATGGGTCGCGTCGAACACCACCGGGCAGCCGGTGGCGGCCAGTTCGGGCAGCGCGCGCATATCGGTGACCAATGTGTTGTAGCCGAACGAGGCGCCCCGTTCGCACAGCATGACGTTGGGATTGCCGGTCTCATCGGCCTTGGCGAGGACGTTCTTCATGTCCCAGGGGGCGAGAAACTGACCCTTCTTGATATTGAGGGCGCGGCCGGTTTCCGCCGCCGCCACGACCAGATCCGTCTGCCGGCACAAAAAGGCCGGGATCTGCAGCACATCGACCGCTTCCGCCACGGGGGCGCATTGTTCGGGCAGATGCACGTCGGTCAATACGGGGCATCCGGTTTTCTCGCGGATTTCGGCGAGGATCGGCAGGGCCTGTTTCATGCCGAGGCCGCGCACGCTTGAAATCGATGTCCTGTTGGCCTTGTCGAAGGATGATTTGTAAATCAGCCCGACGCCGAGCCGGCCGGCGATTTCCGCCAGCGCGGCCGCAACCTCAAGCCCATGATTGCGGCTTTCCAACTGGCAGGGGCCGGCGATGATGGTCAGGGGCAGATCATTGCCGACCGTAAGATTGCCAATCGAAATATGGCGGATAACGGTCATACCAGCCGGGACCTCTCAAGGGCGGCCTTGATGAAGGACGTGAACAGCGGGTGCGGCTCGAACGGCTTCGATTTGAGTTCCGGATGAAACTGCACCCCCACATACCACGGATGGGACGGCAGCTCGACGATCTCGGGCAGCAAACCGTCGGGCGAAAATCCGGAAAACACCAATCCAGCCGCCTCCAGCTGGGGCCGGTAATTGATATTGACCTCATATCTGTGGCGATGACGTTCCTGTATCCGGTCGCAGCCATAAATGCTTCTGACCAGGGTATCCTTTACGAGATCGCAATCATAGGCACCGAGCCGCATGGTGCCGCCGAGATCGTCGCCAAGCCCCCGCCGTTCAATGACATCGTCGTGCGCCCATTCGGTCAGCAGCCCAACCACGGGTTCGGACGTGTCGCCGAATTCGGTTGAGCCCGCATTGACGATGCCGGCAAGATTTCGCGCGGCCTCGATCACCGCCATCTGCATGCCGAAACATATCCCGAAATACGGAATGGCGTGTTCGCGGGCGAACCGCGCCGCCGCGAGCTTGCCCATTGCGCCCCGTTCACCGAAACCGCCCGGGACCAGTATCCCCTCGACATCCGACAATTCAGCGATGGCGTCCTCGGATTCGAAAATCTCGGAATCGATCCATCGCAATTCGATGCGGACATGGTTGACAATACCGCCGTGACTGAGCGCTTCGGCGAGTGATTTATATGAATCCGGAACCCCGGTATATTTGCCGACCACCGCGATGGTCACATTGCCTTCCGGGTTGCGGATTTCCTCGACGATCTTGTGCCAGCGGCTGAGATCGGGCTCGCGGATGTCGGGAATGCCGAAATGCTTGCAGACCTGACCGTCGAATCCCCGTTCATGATAATTGATGGGCACATCATAGATGGTCTTGACGTCAAGGGCCGCAATGACCGAATCCACGGGAACATTGCAAAACAGGCCGATCTTGCGCCGATCCGAGAGGGGAATATCACGCTCGCAACGGCACAGGATCAAATCGGGCTGTATGCCGACGCTTTGCAGTTCCTTGACGGAATGCTGGGTCGGCTTGGTCTTGAGTTCCCCGGCCGCCTGCAGGTAGGGCACCAGCGTCAGATGAATGAACATGGACCGCTCATGCCCCAGTTCATTGGCTTTCTGGCGAATCGCCTCCAGAAACGGCAGGCTTTCGATGTCACCCACCGTGCCGCCGATTTCGCACAGAATGAAATCCGCATCCCCCACGTCGGCGGAAATGAATTCCTTGATCGCGTTCGTGACATGGGGAATGACCTGGATGGTCGCCCCGAGATAATCGCCGCGGCGCTCGCGCTCGATCACCGATGAATAGATCCGTCCGCTGGTGACATTATCGGTGCGCCGCGCCGGAACCCCGGTGAAACGCTCGTAATGGCCAAGATCCAGGTCCGTTTCAGCGCCGTCATCCGTGACGAAAACTTCGCCGTGCTGTGTCGGGCTCATGGTTCCCGGATCGACATTCAGATAGGGGTCAAGCTTGCGCAGCCGCACCTTGAAACCGCGCGCCTGAAGCAATGCGCCAAGCGCGGCGGAAGCGAGCCCCTTACCGAGAGAGGAAACCACGCCACCGGTGATGAATATATACCGTGTCATGGACGGAAACTTTACATCAGTTGACAGTAAATTCAAAAGCATAGAGGCGGCAAATTTGCCGCCCCTGATTCGTTTCGGTCATTTAATTGAATTTGTAATTCTATTTGGCCAGCGGAACGCTCGGCAGCTTAGGCAGCGCGGGCAGAGCCGGGGCCTCGATCGCCGGTTGATCCATGATCGAACTTTTCTTCTGGGTCGCGCCCGACAGGATCGCCAGCAATATGCTGGTGCTCATGAAAATCGCCGCCAGAACCGCGGTGGCCCGGGTCAGCAGATTGGCCGACCCCCGGGTGGTCATCAACCCGCCCATGGTGCCGCCGCCGCCCATGCCCAGCGCGCCGCCTTCGCTGCGCTGAAGCAGGACCGAAATGACCATCGCAATGGCGATGAACAGATGAAAGACCAGAATAACCTCAATCATGACGTCTCTTTCATTCTCAAATACGGCAATCCGCGCCGATGATAGCCATCATGTAATGCCAAACCCGCCTAGGCGCAAGATTGGCAGATGCCCCAGAAATCATCGGCTTTCAGGCTGGCGCCGCCGACCAGGGCGCCATTAACGTTTTCGATGGCGAGAATTTCGGCCGCATTGTCCGGTTTTACAGAACCGCCATAGAGAATTCGCATGGCGTCCGGCTCGGAAATGCGCCCGGCAAGACCACCACGCAGCGCATCGTGGACCTGGGCGATATCGTCCCCGGTCGGCGTTCGCCCGGTCCCGATGGCCCAGACCGGCTCATAGGCAAGAACCGTGTTGGCGGCCGACGCCGCCCCGGGCAACGATCCGTCGAGCTGGCCGAGAACCACCTCAACCGCGCGGCCCGCGTCGCGTTCAGCCAGGGTTTCGCCGACACATATGATCGGTATGAGCCCGGCCTCAAGCGCCGCCTCGGCCTTGGCGCGCACCAGCGCGTCGTCCTCGCCATGATCCGCGCGCCGTTCGGAATGACCCACGATCACATATGCGCAGCCGGAATCAGCGATCATGGGCGCTGAAATATCACCGGTATGCGCCCCGGCTCCGTTCGGATGGCAGTCCTGAGCCCCCAGCAGGATGGAGGTATCCCGCACCGTGGCGCCGACCGGGCCGATCAGGATAGCAGGTGGGCAGACCAGCATGTCGCAACCGGGTGCGCCGTCAGATGCTATCAAATCCAGGAGTTGCCGCGCCAGGGCCTGTGACTCATCCCGGAGACCGTTCATTTTCCAGTTTCCGGCGACCAGAAAGCGGGGTTTCTCAACCATATATCGAACCTCTTGAGGAAATTGCGCCAGCCGGTAATTCCCGGATATTTTACCACAACCACGCGCGCCGCGTCACATTAACCACAAACGTTTGCGTGTTGCCGCGAAATGGGGCCGCCCTTATGATGCGGCGCACGCTCACGGGCGCTTTGGATCAATACTAAAGGGGACGGCCGAATATGCTCCAGGCCATTAAAGGTAAGACCGGAACATGGGTCCTACGGATTTTTGCCGTCTTGCTGATCATCAGTTTCGGCGCCTGGGGGATCAACGACATGATTGTCGGCGGCGGGTTGTCGACCGACGTGGCCACGGTGGGAAGCACCAAAATCACGGGGCGCGAGTTCAACGAACGCTTTCGCCAGGAAATGAACCGGTTGCGGCAGGTCCTCGGACCCCAGCTGGATTCCGCGCAGGCGCGTCAACTTGGCATTGCCGATACGGCGCTCGACAGCTTGATCAACCGCCGCGTTCTGGCGCTGGAGGCGCAGGATCTGGGTATCATCGTCGGCGACGACCAGATAAAACAGGCCATTCTGAAGGAAGCGTCATTCAAGAATTCTCTCGGTGAATTCGACAAGGTGGTTTTCCAGCAGGTGCTGGCGCGCAATGGCCTGAACGAGAGCCAATTTATCCATGGGCTGCGCGGCGACCTCATTCAAAGCCATTTGACCGGAATCATCGCAGCCGGCAGCACGCCGCCGAACTACCTTGCCGACCAGCTGTACAAGCACCGGAATGAAAAACGCATCGCCGAGATGGTCGTGGTCACCCGAGCATCGGCGGCCGAACCGCCCAACCCGACCGATGGGCAGCTTCGCGAATTTCATAAAAAAAATGCCGCGATTTTCACCGCGCCCGAACTGCGCGATGTGAGTGCCATCTATCTCGACCCGGAAAAGCAGGCCGAACAATTAAAACCGGCGGAAGAACGGCTGCGCGACGAATATGAAAGCCGCCTGTCGTCAATGTCGGTGCCCGAGCGCAGGCAGATCCGCCAGATTCTGGCAAAGGACGAAAAGACCGCGCAGCGCGTGGTCGAACGCCTCAAGAGCGGCGCCAAATTTGCCGATGTGGCCGGCAGCGAAACCGGGCAAAAAGGCGATGCCACCCGGCTCGGCCTCCTGCAATTCAACGACCTGCCGAAGGCGCTGGCGGAAGTCGCGTTCAAACTCACTGAAAATGGAACCAGCGCGCCGGTCAAGACGGCGTTTGGCTGGCACATTCTGCTGGTCGAAAAGATCGAGGCTGGAAAAACCCCCACTTTCGAGGACACCAGGGCGGCGTTGACCAGGGATGTGGCGCGGGAAATGGCCGTCGATATTCTGGTCAAACTCGCCAATAAGCTGGAAGATGCGCTGGCGGGCGGCGCCCAGCTCGAAGAAGCCGGGACCACATTGAACTCCCCGATACGGAAATTTACCGGTATCGATGTTGCCGGCCAGAACATCGAAGGCGCCCCGGTGAAAAACCTTCCCAAGGACGCTCAGTTTCTGGAAACAGCCTTTGCCACGGAATTGGGGCAGACCAGCGATCTGCTGGAAACCGCCGGTGGAGGATATTTCATTCTGCGGGTCGACAATATCCACGAGCCAAAACTAAAACTGTTCGCAAAAGTGCGCGCGGATGTGGAAAAATCGTGGAAAATAAATTATCGTGACGAGGCGGCGAAAAAGCGCGCGACGGAAATTCTGGACCAGGTCAAGGGTGGCGCCACGCTGCAATCCGTCGCCAGGAAAAATAGCTTGTCCGTCGCGGTCAGCAAGGAATTCACGCGCTTCAACCAACCCCAGGAATCAAATATTTCACCGACCCTGGCGGCGGAACTCTTTCGCGGCCGGCGCGGCGGCGCGGCAATGGCGCGCACCCAATCCGGGTTTGCGGTCGCACAGCTTAAGGATATTCGACCAGCAAGCCCCGGGACCGACAAGAAGGGCTTCGATGAACTTCGCGGTCAGCTCGCCTCGGCCATCGGCAACGATATCATGAGCCAGTTCAACACGGCGCTGAAAACCCGCCACCCGGTGAAGATCGACCGCGGCGCAATCGACCGGCTGTTCAACAACACGGACGGACGCCGATAGACGCGGCTTCATTTTTCACGGGGACCATCGGGGGGATCATCGGGATCGGATTCGGGAGCCCGTGATTGAGGGTTTTTGGCGAGCCATCGCGGATCGGCGAGCACCACCGAGGTTTCAATCTGACGGTCGGGGATAGACCAGTAAAGCTTTAGAACCCGGTCCTTCTCCCGGCCCTCGATCAGGATGAAACCGTGTTTTTCGTAAAACCCGATTGCCCAGCGCGCGGCGGCCCAGGTCCCGATCAGGAGCGGCCGTTCCGTGCGCTCCATGATATGCTGTAAAATCATCCCGCCGACCCCCCGCCCCTGCCGGACACCCCGCACATAAGCATGGCGGATCAGGGCGACATCGGCGACATTTTGCACGCCCATCACCCCGATCAGTCCGCCGTCTTCCTCCAAGCCGGAAAACATCACCCCATGGCCGATTTCATCCCGCAGCTCATCGGCCGGCATATAGGGCTCCTTCCAGCGATCCGCCGGAATGACGCCGCGATAGGCATCCGCACCGTCGTTGATGATTGACAGAATGGCGTCGAAATCGGACGCGTCGCACGCACGGACCATTTTCATCTCCCTATGAATGAGGGCTATGCCATCGGTCGGCTTTAAGATCAAGCCGGGGAGATCAACCCAGCGAGTAAATTCCGCGGACAATTGCGCTGACCGGCACAAAGACAAAACCGCGGGCCCGGGCGGTGGCCATCCATGATTCCAGCGCGGCCAGGGTCGCGTCGCGGGGATGACCGATGGCGATCGCAAACCCCTGGCGCCGGGCAACCTGTTCGACGATTTCAAGCTGGTCCTGGATCGCATCCAGACGGTCCACATGATCGAGGAAGATATTTCGTTCCGCGTTGGGAACCTGGGCATCGCGCGCGGCGATGATGGCCACGCTCCGGATCGATGTGCGGGAATCGACGAACAGCAGCCCGTGGGCCTTCAACCGCCCCATCACCACCGCCATGGCGCGCGAATCGCGGGTCAGTCTGCTGCCCATATGGTTGTTGACGCCCACATAGCCGGTAAACCGGCTGAGCGCCCATTCCAGACGCTTGACCAGTTCGCCCTCGGGAAGCGCTTTCAGTAATGCGTGAGGGCCCGGATTCTCTCTCCCGTCGATAGGCTCCATGGGCAAATGGACCATCAATTCATGACCACGCAGCCGGGCGCCCTCTGTCTGTTCGGCAAGATGGCGGGCATAGGGCAGATAGGACAGAGTCACGGGCGCGGACAGCATCACGGCCCGTTCCGACCGTGGGCGATCGAGCCCCAGATCATCGAGGATGATCGCGATCACCGGCCGTCCCATGGTGGCGGGCATCACAGCAGCGTATCGCAGCCATGCCGGGGACGCCCTATCCGGGGACGCCCTATCCGGGGACGCCCTATCCGGGGACGCCCTATCCGGGGACGCCATGTCCGGCGACGAGGGTTGCGGTGGCGCAATGTGGGCTTTCCGGCCGGCTTCCCGGCTAAATTCCAGGGGTCCGGATTGATGCTGGAGACGGGCCGTGAAGGAAGCATATCCACCGGTTTCCGGCGCGTCGGGAACGACGGGCGCATCAGGGACGGCAGAGGCGGTTTCGGTCATTTCCCCATGGTCTATTTCACCAGGGTCCGCGCGCGACAGGGCCGGC
>CALGIA010000422.1 GCA_937916005.1 uncultured Rhodospirillaceae bacterium | reverse complement strand
GGGCTGGTTTACGCTACCCTTCTACTATCTCAAATCCGCAACAATCCGCGCCGCCGTCTTCCCGTCCCACAAATCGGGCTTTCTCCCGCTCAGCCAATGCCCCGCCAGCACCTCATCCACGCATCCGCCGACGGTTTCCGCCGTCACCAGGCGGTTGGTGCCCTGGTCTATGGTGATCGGGCGTTCCGTGTTGGGGCGGAGTGTCAGGCAGGGGATATCGAGATAGGTGGTTTCTTCCTGGATGCCGCCAGAATCGGTGATGATGATGCGGGCTTCGCGGACCAGCCCCATGAATTCCACGTAGCCCATGGGCTCGGTCAGATGGATGCCGGCGGCGGCGGCGAGCTTTTCGGCCAGGTCGAACTCGGTG
The DNA here is from genome assembly GCA_937916005.1 of uncultured Rhodospirillaceae bacterium. Lineage (GTDB taxonomy): Bacteria > Pseudomonadota > Alphaproteobacteria > MPNO01 > MPNO01 > CALGIA01. The sequence goes on along the minus strand of CALGIA010000422.1, from coordinate 3,235 downwards.
AGCCGGGCGCGGGTGCGCGGGTGGATTGCGAACACCAGGGGGATGCGCGCGGCGATCTGGATCAGTGCATCGACCAGGGGGCCAAGGGTTTCGGCTGAATCCACGTTGCCGGGCCGGTGCAGGGTGACCGCGCCGTAGCCCTGTGCGGGCAGGCCGAATTTATCGCGGGTCTGGGCTGCCTCAATGCCGGGGCGCATCATTTCATATGAATCGATCATGATATTGCCGACCCGGCGGATGCGGTCTTCGGCAACGCCTTCATTGCGCAGATTTTCATCGGCGTCGGGCGATGGCGTCCACAATATGTCGGAGATGGCATCGGTCACCATGCGGTTGATTTCCTCCGGCATGGACCAGTCGCGGCTACGCAGCCCAGCTTCAAGATGCGCCACCTTGATGCCCAGCTTCTTCGCCGCCAGCGCACAGGCGATGGTCGAGTTCACATCGCCGATGACGACGGTCAGATCGGGCGGGGTTTCCATGCAGATCTTCTCATACGCCACCATCACGCCGGCGGTCTGTTCCGCATGGGTGCCGCTGCCGATTCCCAGATGGAAATCCGGCTCGGGCAGGCGCAGATCCGTAAAGAACGCGTCGGACATGTTGACGTCGTAATGCTGGCCGGTGTGAACCAGCAAGGGGGTGAACCCAGGCGCGGCGGCCAGCGCATGATACAGCGGCGCAACCTTCATGAAATTGGGCCGCGCGGCGGCGATAAGGTGGATTGTGGTCATTTCGGGACTTTATCTGATTTCAATTAATATCTGATTTCACCCCGGCGCTCAGTTCGCCTGAAGCCAGAGCTCGAACAAAACGATATCGAACAATGCCGAGCCGACCCCGGTACTGTCCGCATGCTGGTCGGCGTCGAATACCCGGTCGATGAAGGCGGGTTTCAGATAACCACGGCTTTTGAACGCGTTCGCGCTGTCGCGGATCAATTCCCGCGTCGGTGCATGGGTATGCGCCCAGTTGCCGAAAGGCAGGCCGAAGCCATGTTTTGATTTCGACAGGGTCTCCGCCGGCAGATAATTCCGGAAGGCCTGTTTGTAGTAATGCCTGAGCTCGTTCCCCGCCATCAGAGTATCCGGAGGAATCCGGGCGGAATGCTCCACCACGTCGTCGTCCAGGAACGGAAATTTCACACGTATCCCGGCCAGTTCGCAGGTCTGGTTGACCTTCGGCAAATCATTGTCGGCCAGGGTGATCTGCAAATCCATATGCATCATTTTCTGAACCGTGGACTCCGTGTCCGCGCGATGAAAGGCTTCGCGCATCAATTCCAGGGGCTGGGTCGGATCGACGGCGGAAAGCAGGTCTTCCTCAAACGCGTCGGTGAGCGGGTTTCGCTCCATCCAGTTCCAGCCCTGCATGCGATCCGGCAGCGGCGTTTCAGCCTGGCGTATATAGTTCCGCGCCTTGGAAATCAGCCCTATGCGATCCCCAAAAGGAAGGGCGAACACCGCCGGTTTCAAAAGCCCCCTGGTCAGAAACGACGGTGCATTGTTATAGGGATCGAAAACTCGCTGGCTCAGATAGCGGTCATTGCCGGCGAACAACTCGTCCCCGCCGTCACCGGCCAGCAGCACATCCATGCCATTGGCTTTCGCCCGCATAGCGCAAAAATATCCCGCCGCGGCCGATGAATTTCCGAACGGCTCGTCATAGGCAGCCGCGATCCGGGGCAAAGCATCGCACATATCCGCGGGCGTCATATATTCCGCGTGATGTTCCGCCCGGAAGTGATCCGCCCCAATTTTTGCATAGGCGGTTTCGTCGAAGCCCTCTTCATGGAAACCGATCGTATAGCATTTCGCCGGCTGGTTGGTGACGTCGCCCAGCAAGCCCGTGACCGTCGTGCTGTCCAACCCGCCGCTGAGAAACGATGCGACCTTGCTGACATCCTCGCCATCGACGGCGTGCGCAACCGCGCCTTTCAACCGGTCCCGCGTTTCACGGTGAAGCTCTTCTGCGTTCTCCCGCGCGGTATCGCGATAAGGCACCTTCCAATAGAAATGCGTGCTCGCCCGGCCGTTTTCGACCAACAGATACTGAGCGGCGAGAAGCTTTTTCTGGTCCCGGTAAATCGTCTGGGGCGCGGGGCTCATGAAGAAATAGAAATAGTTGAACACACCCTGAGGGTTGATGACGTCGCTCACCGACGGATGGGCAAGGACCGCTTTCGAACGAGTCCCAAATGCCGCGCCGCCGGGAATTTCCGCGTAATAGACCGGAAAGTTTCCCATCCGGTCGGTGGCGACAAGAGCGCGATTACGTTCGCTATCGATGATGGCCAGGGTGAAGGGACCGGTCAGGCGATCAAACAACGATACATCGAATCTGCGATAGGCTTCGATCAGGGCCTCGCCTTGTCCTTTGACTGCCGCCAGTTCAGCAAGGGATTTATCACGCCAGCGAAACTGGCCATCTATGGCGATATGGCGGCCTTCGGCAACGGCGAAACCATACCCACGGTGACCAGGGCGCAGGCAAAGCCCGCCATCATTCCAGCATATCTTTCTGTCATCCAAAGCGCCCGTTTCTGAAATTCTCGAGCCAAGGGTCTTGGCCATATCCGCCAATATTTTGGGTGATTGGCTTGTCGATTTTCCACCGCCCAGCCAGCCGGATAAACCACTCATCGGATGTTTTCTCTCAATGTATTAACCGTTTTCCTCAATGGATACCGATGCCGGCTTGGGTCGGGTGAGCCCAGGACTCAAAACAACGATTTCGAAATCGAGAATTCGAAAAATTCTATTTTTGCTTCATGGCTTTCCGGCAGGATACTCAATAAGCGCTCTATTCATCCCATGTCCCGGCGCAACCGCCCACCAGCGAATGACGCCACGATAAGGAATGAGCGCAATTCCGGCGAATAGCCCATTATAGGCATTACCCCCGGAGGCGCCGCGGCCACCACTGCACGGAATGAATTTATCGGGATAGTGCCACTGCAATCCCCAATTGGTATAATCTGTTTCACGGTTAATAACTTCGCCAGTGTTCCAAACTAGGCTCCGAGGCCGACATGTCAGTCGAAGCCCGATCCACGTTTCTGTGGAGGGCCGAAATATACGGTTGATAAAAAGTTGCGTTTCTTTGGACTTAATAATCGCCAGCCGGCCTGCAGTCCCCTTGTAAGATTGCGATTTTGCGTAAGTGTGTGCGTCCTGATACCTGCCAACCATTAGGCCGCTCTTCATTTCAAAATAACTCTTCGAGTGTGGATCAT
>CALGIA010000421.1 GCA_937916005.1 uncultured Rhodospirillaceae bacterium | reverse complement strand
TGATCAAGGCGCCCGACCGGATCGGCTGCGCCACCGATGTGTCGACCCAGCATCTCGCCATCCAGTGGGAAAAGGCGCGCCGTCTCGGGCGTGATCTGGAGGTCGCGGTGTTTATCGGCGGCCCGCCGGCCCTGTTGCTGGCGGCGGCCAGCAAGGTGCCCTATGGGGTCGATGAATACGGCCTGGCCGGGGCGCTGAACGGGGCCGCCATCGAGGTGGTGGAAGCTGAAACCGTCGACTGCCTGGTGCCCGCCGGGGCCGAAATCGTCATCGAGGGCCGGATCAGGACCGATATCCTGGAGCCGGAAGCGCCGTTCGGCGAGGCCAGCGGTTATCTTGGGCCCCGAAAGATGGAGAAAGTGTTCGAGGTCCAGGCGATCACCCACCGGCGCGACCCGATCTATCAGGGCATCATCAGTGAATTTCCGCCCAGCGAAAGCAGCGTCATGCGCAAGGTCGCGTTCGATGCGATCTATCTCAATCATCTGCGCGATGCCTGCAATATTCCGTCGGTTACCCAGGTGGCGTGCCACGAAATGGCGAGCTGCAACATGCTGTTCGTGATCCAGCTCAAAAACCCCGTGGTCGGGCAGCCGTGGCAGGCTTTGCGGTCCGCCGCCGGATTCGATCCGTCACTGGGCAAGATGTTCGTCGCGGTCGATGCGGATGTGGACCCCGACTCCATGGATGCGATCCTGTGGGCATTGTCCTATTCCATGCAGCCCCATCGGGATGTGGAGATCATCAGGGGCAAGGTTCCCCGGCTCGATCCATCCATTCCAAACACGGCGGATGCGGCCTATCCCGATGGCAGCGGCTCGTCGGCGATCCTGATCAACGCCTGCCGCGAACATCCCTATCTGCCGGTCTCCCTGCCGCGCAAGGAATTCATGGACGCCGCCGTGGCGCGCTGGGAACGCCTGTCTTTACCGGAGCTCAACCTGAAATCACCCTGGCACGGCTATGCGCTGGACGGCTGGACTGCGGAGAACGCCGAGGAGGCGGAAAAAGCCGTTACCGGGCGATATTTTGAAACCGGCGAGAAACTGGTGGGCTTGCGGGAATTCCTGGAACGCGGGCCGAAATAGCTTAAAGGATATGCCCGCTTTTCCTGGCTTTGGTCGACAGGTAGAAGGCGTTGTGTTCGTTGGTGGGGAAGGCGTGGGGAACCCGTTCGGTGACCTCGATGCCGAACTGGGTCAGGGCTTCGACCTTGTCCGGGTTGTTGGTCATCAGGCGGACTTTCGAAAAACCGAGCTGGCGCAGCATTTCAGCCGCCGGCAGGAAGACGCGCTCGTCGGCCTCGAACCCCAGCCTTTCATTGGCTTCCACCGTATCGAATCCCTGATCCTGCAGGGCATAGGCGCGCAGCTTGTTGATCAGCCCGATGCCGCGGCCTTCCTGGGCGAGATACAGCAGCACGCCGGCGCCCTCGGCGGCGATCTGGTCGATCGCGCCGCGCAGTTGCTGGCCGCAATCGCATTTCAGCGAGCCCAGAAGATCGCCGGTAAAGCATTCGGAATGAAGCCGCGCCAGAACGGGCGACGACGAGTCCGGATCGCCGATCACGATAGCCAGATGTTCGATGCCGCCATCGCGCGGCCGGAACGCCACGATCCGCGAATTCTCCGCGCCGTCCAGCGGCACCCGCGCCGTCGTGATGCGGGTCAGCATGGACGCCTGGGCGATATCGTAATCGACGATGTCGGCGGCGTTGACCTGGCCGAGGCCGGGCAGGGCGGCCGCCAGTTCCGTGGACGGATGCGCCGGCAGGGGAACCGTAACCGCGGCGGGCAATATCCGGGCGATCTTGGCCAGCCGCACGGCGGCGAGACAGCTTGGCGGAACGGGGTCGCGGCGCGCGTCGAACGGGCCCCGCAGGGGCTTTGCCAGATCAAGCGCCGGATCGGCGAGATCCCGGATATCTTCGGCCTTCAACCGTTCACCGAGAGAAATTCGCACTATTTCCGGGGTGTACAGCATGATCTTCAGGGTCGCCGCCCGGTTATGGGTCAGAGCCAGGGAAAGAAGCTTGTCCGGATCGCCATCGATCCAGCCCCGCAACGCCGCGATCTTGTCGTCACTGACCATTTCGGCGGCAATGGCCAGGGTTGCCTCGCCGTCAGTGCCCGAGACCACCACGGCCAGGCCACGGCGCAAATCCTGAGCCGCGCGCTCCACCGCCACCAGGGGCGATGGGGCCAGCGGGTTGGCGACCGTTTCGGCGGCAGGGTTCCCGGATTTGGGTGTTTGCGTCATGCTGTGTTTAATACGCTGCACGGCCAGATCGGGCAACTCCATAGCATTAACGCCAGCATTAACCCGTGCTAATGTCGCACCAATCTTACCGCAAAATATAATCAGGGGGACGCATTGGAAAAATCAAAAGAATCGATGCTCGCCCATATTCTTGTGCTGGAGGGAATCGGCGACAAGGAGCGCAAAAAGATTGCGGGCCAATGCCAGTGGCGTCAATTCGTTGCGGAAGAGCAGATACTGGATCGGGACAGCGGCAGTAGTGACGTTTATTTCGTCATTGATGGGGAAGTCCGGGTCGTCAATTATTCCATGGCGGGGCGGGAGGTTCAGTTCGCATCCTTCCGGCCGGGTGATTATTTCGGTGACCTGGCCGCCATAGATGGTCTGCCGCGCTCGGCGAGCGTTAATGCCGTGCGCGACACCACCGTCGCCGTGATCAAGGGTGCTGATTTCCTGGCCATGCTTCAGCGGAACAGTTCGGCTGCGATGCATGTATTGAATCGCCTGGCCCTTATCGTTCGCGCCTGCGATGACC
>CALGIA010000420.1 GCA_937916005.1 uncultured Rhodospirillaceae bacterium | reverse complement strand
AGGGCGGTTTCGGTCGGGCCGCCGGATCTGAGCCAGCCGTCCTGTTCGAGGCCGAAATCATCCTGAAATTCGATGATGTTGTCATGGATCGATTTGTCGTAGCGGGTCGAGCGGTTATCGGGCGAGCGGCCATGGCCGGTCTCGTTGAGCGCGCGGCGGATGCGGACCACGTCATGGGGCCGGCTCTGGCCATGGCTGGACCCCACATCGGCGGTGATGAAGAAGTCCGATGAGTCGAACATGTGAAATTGATCTCCCTATTGTGTCTCCGTTGATAAAAAAACGCCCGGCGGTTTCCCGCGGGCGGTGTGTCGTGACTGGTCCGGGCGGGATTGCCGCCCGGCGACGGCGCGATGCCATCGTTCAGGTTTAATTACCTATCATAAAATCAACCCAAAGTCAGTTTATTTTACTTCATATGACAAAACTATAAGACATATGACGCATGAATGATAAAATTCGGTCGTATATGAGAATCGAAAATTATGAGGTTGGAAAATAATCCAACTCCCTTGGGAGAAGGCGTCCCCGTGTCACTCAATCGCGCCGGTCTTGCGCAATGATGCCAGTTCATCACCGGTCAGATCGAGCATTTCGGCCAGGACTTCTTCCGTATGCTGGCCCAGGGTGGGTGGCGGACGGCGATAGGTGAGGGGCGTGCCGGTCAGCTTGGCCGGGTTCGCCGCCAGGGCGACCTTGCCGCTGCCCGACAAAGGGTGGTCCATGTTTATCGCCATACCCCGGGAGACCACCTGGGGGTCGGCGAATACCCGGTCCAGGGTGTTGATCGGTCCGCACGGAACGCCGGCCACTTCCAGCAGGGTGATCCAGTCGTCGGTGGTCCGCGCCGTGAAGATATCGTCGAGGATCGGCTTCAGCGCCGCGCGGTTCTTGATGCGCAGCGGGTTGGTGGTGAAGCGCGGATCAAGCCCCAGTTCCGGCCGGTCGGCGGTCTCGCAGAACAGCCGAAACTGCCCATCATTGCCGGCGGCGAGAATGACGTGGCCGTCCCCGGTCGGGAAAACCCCATAGGGCACCACCGAGGCATGGGCGTTGCCGAGGCGGTCCGGGTTCTTCCCCGTATTGAGATATTCGACCGCGTGATAGGCAAGCCATGAGATTTGCGAATCCAGCAGGGCCAGGTCGATATGCTGGCCCTCGCCGGTGGCGTCGCGGTGGCGCAGGGCGGCCAGAACGGCGACCGCCGAATGCATGCCGGTCATGATATCGGCGATGCCGACGCCGACCTTGATGGGCTCACCGTCAGGCTCGCCCGTCACCGACATGATGCCGCCCATGCCCTGGGCGAGATAGTCGTATCCCGCTCGCCCGGCATAGGGGCCGGTCTGACCAAAACCCGTTATGGAACAATAGACAAGGCCGGGAAACTCATATTTCAGATCATCATAGCCCAGGCCGTAGCGGGCCAGCGCGCCGACCTTGAAATTCTCGATCAGCACATCGCATTTCGGCAACAGACGCCGGATCAGCGCCTGACCGGCGGGGGCCGCAATGTCGATGGCGACCGACCGCTTGTTGCGGTTGGCCGACAGGTAGAACGCACTTTCGGTGGTGTCGTTGCCGTCCGCATCGACGATATAAGGCGGGCCCCACTTGCGGGTGTCGTCCCCCGCGCCGGGCCGTTCCACCTTGATGATCTCCGCGCCGTAATCACCCATGAGCTGGGTGCAGATCGGCCCGGCGAGAATACGCGACAGATCCAGAACCCGGATGCCGTTTAGCGCGCCGATCATGTTGAACGTCTCATGGAACGCGCTTTACTCGGCCGCCTGGGGCTTGCCGAGCAGATCTTCCGGCGTGGTCTTTTCCATCTGGAAAACGCTGTCGACCGAGGTGTAGTCCTTGTAGCCGAGACGCGCGATGGGGCGCATTTTCAGGGTATCCACCAGGCCGTCTTCGGTGATCATGTCATCCTGGATATGAACGCCGATTACTTTTCCGACGATCAAATGGTGGTCCGATGACGGCTTGTTGCCGGGCAGGATCATGGTCTGGAAGTGGGTGCATTCGAAATGAACCGGCGATCCCTTGACCCGGGGTGGCTTGACGAATTTGGACGGCAGGGCTTCGAGTCCGGACGCGTCCAACTCGTTGACCTCCCGCTCGACGATCAGCCCGGTCTGGTTCATCTGATCGCGCTGATCCCAGGTCGCCATGCTGTATACGAATTCACCGGTTTCCCCGATATTGAGCACCGTGTCCTTATGCCCGCCATCCTCCGTGTGGACGCCGACGGAAAAGCATACATAAGGCGGGTCGTAGCTCAGCGCGTTAAAGAAGCTGAAGGGCGCCAGATTGACCAGCCCGGCCTTCGATATGGTGCTGATCCAGCCGATCGGGCGTGGCACAACGCACGCCTTGATCGGGTTGTAGCGGAAGCCGTGGTCGTACTTGTCAGGTTCAAAAAACATTCAGATTCTTCTTTGGTTGCAATGGTTTGTCAGAACTTTCCATTAATCAGGACGAAGGCGATCCGGCACGGCGCATCGGACCGGTTGGCCCAGGCATGGTTGGTGCCGCGCTGGACCACCACGTCGCCCGCCTTGCACAGCACTTCGGAATCATCCATCACCATGACAATTTCGCCGGATATGATCACCGCGTAATCGAGGGTCTCCGTGCGGTGCATCAGCGGGTGTGGGGGCGTTTCGGATGAATCGGCGGCATGTTCGGACCCGAACTCGCGGAAGCTTTCCTTGGCCGCTTCCCGGTCCACATTGCCGATCCAGTCGCCTTCCGGCGG
>CALGIA010000419.1 GCA_937916005.1 uncultured Rhodospirillaceae bacterium | reverse complement strand
GCAATCGACAATCTATCCGGACCCCTGAAGGTGTTCGAAGGCTCGGCGCGGGAAGGGGCCGCGGGGTTTCCCGCCAATGTCAATGTGGCCGCCGCGCTGGGGCTGGCCGGGATCGGCGTCGACGAAACCCGGCTCGAGATCTGGGCCGATCCCGCGCTCGACCGCAATACCCACACGATCCATGTGGAGGCCGACAGCGCGCGGTTTACATTGTCGATCGAAAACGTGCCGTCGGAGGAAAACCCCGGCACCGGCAAGATTACCGCGTTGAGCGTCGTGGCTGCATTGCGCGGCCTGGTATCGCCGCTTCACGTTGGAACCTGAGACCAGTTTCACAAATCACCAGGAAGGAACATCGCCATGAAATATGAGGCCTTGAAATGGGAAATTCATGACAATCCGAACCGTCCGGGGGAACCCTGCATTGGCATCATCACCCTGAACCGGCCCGAGGCATTGAACGCCGTCGACGTGAAGATGCGGGTCGAACTTGACGCGCTATGCGATGAAATCCGCCATAACAGCCAGGTAAAAGTGGTCATCATCACCGGCGAGGGGCGGGGTTTTTCCGCCGGCGGAGATTTGAAATCGGAGTCGGACCCGCTGGGCGCCGGGGATGATCCTGATTTCGATATGGGCAATTTCGGTCCTTATAAGGAACTGGCCCATCTGTTTTTCAATGATCTGCGCCATCAGGTGCTGCAGCGCGCCTTCAAGAAATTCGAGGATCTTCAGCCGATCACCATCGCGGCCATCAACGGTCCGGCGGTCGGAATCGGGTTGGAAATCTGCACCCTCTGCGACATGCGTATCGCGTCCGACAGGGCCAAGCTGGGCGAAGTGGCGGTTCCGGCCGGGTTTTTGCCGGAATCCGGCGGCGCGCGGAACCTGCCCAAGCTGATCGGCGTCGGCAAGGCGCTGGAGCTGATCCTGACCGGCCGCATCATCCTGGCCGATGAGGCGGAACGCATCGGGCTGGTCGAACGCGTGGTGCCCCATGACACGCTGATGGATGAAGTCATGGCCCTGGCCGGGCAGATATCGTCCAACCCCTATCTGTCGGTCCGCTACGCCAAGGAGCTGGTGAAAATGTACTGGAACGCGAACCGTAGCGATGAAGGCTGGGCGCGTGAATTTTCCGCCATTCAGGAAATCACCCGGACCGGCGACTGCCAGGAAGGCATTCGCGCTTTTCTCGGCAAGCGGGACCCGGAATATCGCGGGCCATACTATGACAACTGGCCCTATGGGGACAAAAATGACGACTGACGACGCAACCCTGCCGGATGATTATCGTGTCATGCCAAATCAGGTGAATATCTGCCGGGAAGTTATTGATAAAACACTAGAAAATGTGTCTTCCAATTCTCTGGCTTTCGTTTGGGATGGCGGTTCGCTGAGCTATGGCGATCTGGGGGCGCGCGTGAAGCGGGCCGCGGCGGGTTTCCTGGCCCATGGCATCGAACAGGGAACGCCGGTGGTGGTCCGCATGTCCAACTGCGTCGAGTTCGCCGTGGCATTCCTGGCGTTGACCCGGATCGGCGCCTTGCCGGTCTTGCAGAATTCCCTGCTGGGTGAGGAAGAAGTCGCCTATGTGATCGAGCATGCCGGCGCTCGCGCCGCCGTCACGCTGGACGCCATCGCCGAACCACTCCGG
>CALGIA010000418.1 GCA_937916005.1 uncultured Rhodospirillaceae bacterium | reverse complement strand
ACCGGCCTCGCGGATGCGACAGTACATTGCTTGATCTTCGCCCCATCTTCTTTATCGTCGGCGTATTGCTGACCACCCTGGCGGCGGCCATGTGCGCGCCACTCATTGTGGATGCCATCAAAGAAAACCCTGACTGGAAGGTTTTTGCCGCGTCCGCCGGATTGACACTGTTCGTCGGCGTTACGATGACCCTGACATGCCGGTCGTCATGGACCCGGTTCAGCATTCGACAGGCGTTCATTTTAACGACCGCAAGCTGGCTGGTCCTCACCATGTTTGCCGCCTTGCCTTTCGCTTTCGCGGGATTGGGGCTGAGCTACACCGACGCATTTTTCGAAGCCATGTCGGGGATCACCACAACCGGCTCAACGGTGATGACCGGGCTCGATAACGCGCCCCACGGCATTCTGCTGTGGCGTTCCCTGCTGCAATGGCTTGGTGGCATCGGCATTATCGTCATGGCTGTCGCCATTTTGCCGGTATTGCAGATCGGCGGCATGCAGCTGTTTCGGATGGAATCGTCGGACCGTTCCGAAAAAGTCATGCCACGGGTTACCCAAATAGCGAGCGGAATTGGGTTTATTTATCTCGGCTTGACGGCGATCTGCGCTCTCGCGCTTTGGACATCCGGATTCAGCGGTTTCGACGCCATTGCCCATGCCATGACCACCATCGCGACGGGTGGATTTTCAACTTCCGACGGATCCATCGGCGGATTTGGCAATGAATACGCTGAAGTTATTATCACCATTTTCATGATCCTTGGCGGTCTGCCGTTCGTCCTCTATCTCCAGGCGGTCCGCGGCGATCCCATGGCAATTCTTCGCGATAGTCAGGTCAGGTGGTTCATCTCATTTGTAGCGCTATGCATCGGCATTACGGTGCTGTGGTTCTACAGCACCCACGAAGTAAATCTCTTGAGCGCCCTCCGATACGTATCGTTCAACGTGGTCTCGATCATCACCGGAACGGGCTATACCTCCGCCGATTACGGCGCTTGGGGTGGTTTTGCGATAGTGGTTTTTTTCTTCATCATGTTTGTTGGCGGCTGTGCCGGATCGACCACTTGCGGCATCAAGGTTTTCCGTTTCCAGGTTCTCTACGCTACGGCGGAAACCCAAATCAAACGCCTGATCCAACCGCATGGAGTTTTCATCGCGCATTTCAATCAACGCCCGATCACTGAGGAAGTTGCTGGATCGGTCATGAGCTTTTTCTATCTGTTCGTCATCAGCTTCATTGTTTTGACGCTTCTGCTGAGCATGATCGGGCTCGATTTCATTACCGCGGTTTCGGGCGCCGCAACGGCTATCTGCAATGTCGGTCCCGCGCTTGGAGAGATCATCGGCCCCATGGGAAATTTTCAGACGCTTCCCGACGCCGCCAAATGGGTGCTCTCGGCTGGAATGCTGCTTGGCCGGCTGGAACTGTTTACGGTCCTGATCCTGTTTGCGCCGTCTTTTTGGAAAGGTTGAACCGGAAAAGCCATGGCTGGAGCAACGGTCGACGCCCTTGAATGGATCGAACGTCTGATCGGTTTCAATACCGTGTCGGCCAATCCCAACATGCCGCTTGTCGACGAAATCGCCAACTATCTCGACGGGTTCGATATTCCGGTAAAACTGATCCACGACGACACCGGGACAAAAGCGAATTTATTCGCAACAATAGGACCCCAACCGGACGGGGTCGAAGGCATCGTGCTATCGGGACATACCGACGTGGTCCCCGTTGCCGGCCAACCCTGGGATAGCGATCCGTTCCGCATGATCGAAAAAGACGGTCGGCTTTACGGTCGCGGCTCAGCTGATATGAAGGGTTTCATCGGCTGCGCGCTCGCCCTTGTCCCGGATCTGGCGGCACGCAAGCTTTCCACGCCAGTTCACCTGGCCTTATCCTATGATGAGGAGGTCGGCTGCGTGGGGATCCGCCGGTTGATCGAGCTGATCGGCACGGAACTGCCCCGTCCTAAACTAGTTATTGTGGGGGAGCCCACGGGTATGAATGTATTCGACGCCCATAAAGGAATTTCCCAGCAAAGTACGACGGTCATTGGTCTCGACGCCCATTCGAGCCGCCCTGGAGAGGGCGTCAACGCCGTCGCCTTCGCCGCTGAAATCATCGGTTTCATCGGTCGTCTCGCTGTGGAATACGCTGGCTCGATTAATGACAATATCCGTTTCGATCCACCGGGAACGACATTCAACATCGGCACCATCGAAGGCGGTTCCGCGGTCAATATCATCGCCCGGGAATGTACCTTCAGATGGGAATTTCGACCGACCCCTGGGATTGACCCACAATCCATTCTTGATCGGGTCGACGCGTTCATCAATGCGGAGATACTGCCACGGATGCATGCGGTCGATACCAATGCCAGTGTCCAAACCACGGTGAACGTTACCGCGCCGACCCTGGAATCCGGCCCGGATTCGCTGGCCGTCCAATTCGCCCTACGCCTGGCGGGCGCGAACCAGACAGGCGCCGCGGCCTATGTCTGCGAAGCAGGGTTGTTTGCCCAAGCCGGAATACCAGCCGTTATTTGTGGTCCCGGGAATATCGCACAGGCTCATAAGCCCAATGAATATGTCGATCTCAGCCAGATCGACGCCTGTTCGAAATTCCTGACGCGCCTGGCGGATGACCTGACCAACTGAAACAAAATCGCCCAGTCTTATCGCCCGGTCTTATCTCAAGGATTTCTCAAGATGTTTTTTGATCTGGGTTTCCAGAGAAACATTGATGTCGTTCATCATCGCTTCGACCATATCGAACCAGGTCTTCTCCCGATCGTAGACGGAGATATCCTCGGGAACTGATTTTGAACGTTGTGCGCGCGAAACGACGGCGCCGGTCTGTCGGCCGGAACCATCCAGGATAGCGATCGCTATTTCGATCACGCCATCGTAACGTTCCGCCTGATCGGTCGTCAGCAGAGCGCGCACGCCCGTACTTCGTGAGAGCGGCACTTCGACAACGCTTGCCCGGCGGATGGTGACACGCGCCATTCCCGAACGTCCGACAGGCTTGAGCCGTTCCCGACTCCAACGTTCTGCGGCCGCCTGCGGTTTGACCGGGAACAGATGTTCCACATTGGGCGCAACGCCGGTCGATCGATATTCAGTGACGATTTTTACCTGGGCGACATCAAGCTTGATGGGCGGCAGATGGGCATAGGACAGCTGAGGAAAACCACTGGGCGGAGGCGGCGTCTCGCAACCGGCTAGCATAGCCAGCGTGACAACGGCCGCGAGCAGATTTTTCAGCCGTAAGAATCCGATCATCGCCTTCCCTCCATATTGTCTACGATATTCGCACGTCGTGCAGGAACGATTCAAGTTGCGTACACGGCATCCAGGTCCGCCGGGTCAAAACTATAATCCGACCCGCAGAATTCGCAGGTTACAACCACTTTGTCATCGATTGTCATTTGTTCGACTTCCGCCCTGGGAAATGAACGCAACATGCCGATAACCCTGGCCTGCGTGCAGCGGCAAAACATAACCAGAGGATGTGCGTCGAAGACGCGCACGCCGTCTTCATGAAACAGCCGATAGAGCAGATCGTGGGGGTGGAGCGCCGCATCCAACAACTCCTGTTCGGTCGTCGAACTCAACAACGCGACCGCGCGCACCCAATCATCTTGATCTTCGTCTTCCCGCGCCTCCCCGGAAAGCAAACTTCGGCCCTTGTTGGGGAGACGTTGAAGCATAATACCTCCGGCGCGCCATGCCGAACCCGTCGATATTCCTGAAACACGGCCGGCGGTCAGCAAAACAACCGCGTCAAGCTGTTCGGACTGACGGATATAGTTGTGGGCGCATTCCGCCAAGCGCGCGCCGGTCAGTTCGACAATGCCCTGAAAACGCTCCGTATCCGGCCCCTGATCGACGGTAAAGGCGAGATGACCCGCCCCAAGCAGGCGTGGCACCGGGCTTTCGCGCCAGCCATCCGGGTCAGCCCCGCCCATGGCGGCCTGCAGCCTTTCTTCATCAAACTGGGCATAACCCCGCATGTTACCGTCCGTGCCGATGTCAACCACAAGAGTCTTCACGGGACCATCCCCCTTCGCCTGCACCGTAAATACGCCATCAAATTTCAGCGCACCCGAAACCAGCGCGGCGAGCGCCAGTAATTCGCCAAGCAATGAGGCGACCGGTTCCGGGTAATCATGGTTGCCGAGCACATCGTCGACAACCTTCCCCAGACGCACCGTGCGGCCACTTGCGGCGGTGTTTTCAAGTTGAAATGGCTGAACGAGATTATCGGTTATGGGCGCCATGATCTTTCACGCATTAACCCAGGCACCAGGTCAGTATGGCTTTTTGCGCGTGCAGACGATTTTCCGCTTCATCCCAGACGACCGATTGCGGGCCATCCATAACCGATGCGGAAACTTCCTCGCCTCGGTGAGCCGGCAAGCAATGCATGAACAGCGCGTCCGGCTTTGCCGCCGACATCAGTCGGTCATTCACACAGTAAGGGGCCAGAATTTTCCGTCGCCGGTCAGCCGCCTCGTCGCCCATGGAGACCCAGGTGTCGGTGACAACGCAATCCGCGCCGGATACGGCCTCCAACGGGTCATTCGTATATGTGACCGCGCCGCCATTCTCCCGGCCCCAGTCGAGCACCTCGCGGGACGGAGCGAATTCATCCGGACAGGCCAAGCGGATTTCAAAACCGAATTTGACGGCGGCCTGCACCCATGTGGTGACCATGTTGTTTCCATCGCCGGACCATGCGACGATTTTTCCGGCAATCGGCCCCCGATGTTCTTCAAACGTCATCACGTCGGCCATAAGCTGGCACGGGTGGGACTGATCGGTTAATCCGTTGATCACCGGCACTGTTGCGTAATTCGCCAAATCCCTGAGGTTTCCGGCATTTATGGTCCGCATCATGATCACATCGACATATCGCGACAGAACCCGCGCCGTATCGGCGATGGTCTCTCCACGACCGATTTGCATTTCAGTCGGCGCCAGCACAACGACCGACCCACCGAGCTGCTTCATACCCACTTCGAACGACACGCGTGTCCGGGTCGAAGGCTTCTCGAAAATCATTGCCAGTGTTTTCCCGGCCAGGCATCCGGGCGGTGCGATATCGGCGTCACCGCGCTTGAACGCCGCGCCAAGATCGACTATTTCGCGCAGGGTGTCCGCCTCCATGGCGGCAAGATCGAGAAAATGACGCGGATCGGTCACCCCTCAAGCTCCACACACGATTTTTCCAGGATCCGGCACGCTTCATCCACGTGGGATTGCTCAACGATCAGCGCCGGCAGCAGGCGCACGACATTATCGGCGGCAAGCACGGTCAATAAACCGTTTTCCGACAATTTCGCGCCAAGCTCCGCATTGGGACCAACGCATTTAATGCCCCACATCAAACCGATCCCGCGCACTGTTTCGATCACCTTGGGGTGACGCTGCGCGACATCGCTCAATCGACGTCCGAGTTCGGCGCCAATCTTTTGAACCTGGTCCAGAAAACCATCCGCGAGAACGATATCGAGCACCGCATTGGCGACCGCCATGGCCAGCGGATTTCCACCGAACGTGCTGCCATGGGTTCCCGCGACGATTCCAAGCGCCGCTTCTTCCGTCGCGAGGCATGCGCCCACGGGAAAGCCGCCGCCAAGTCCCTTGGCGACCGCCATCACGTCGGGCGTGACGCCCGAATGCTCATGGGCGAACAGCTTGCCGGTCCGCCCGATGCCGCACTGGACCTCGTCATAAATCAGCAACAAGCCGAATTCATCGCACGCATCCCGAAGCCCCTGCAGGAACTCGGCGCTGGCGGGAAAGATGCCGCCTTCGCCCTGCACGGGCTCCACAAGAATGGCCGCGGTTTCTTCGGTGATCGCGTCCCTCACCGCATTGAGATTACCGAACGGAACATGATCGAAAGCATCGACCATGGGCCCGAACCCTTTCTTGTGCGCCGCATTGGCGCCGGCGGAAATGGTGGTCAGGGTTCTGCCATGAAAGCTGCCTTCAAAGGAGATCACCCGGTAGCGGCCTTCGCGCCCGGAATCATGATGATATTTTCGCGCCAGCTTCAAGCTGGCCTCAACCGCCTCGGCGCCCGAATTGCAGAAGAACATGGTATCGGCAAAGCTGTTGGCGACCAGCCGTTCGGCAAGGCGTTCCTGTTGTGGGATGCGATACAGATTGGAGGTATGCCAAAGCTTTTCGGCCTGAGTCACCAGCGCCTGGACCAGATGGGGGTGGCTGTGCCCCGCAACGGTGACCGCGATACCCGCGCCAAAATCGAGATAGCGTTGACCATCCGTCGTATACAGATAGAGGCCTTCACCGCGTTCGAAGGCAAGCTCGGGCTTTCCGTAGCTTGGCATAATGGCTGGTATCATGATCGTCTCCCCAACGCCCCCGGAATCCGGCGGACAATCGGTCCCATATGGAAAAAGGCGGGGAGTATGTTGTGCGCGGCTATGGCTGTCAATGTCTTGCCGGGCGGGCGGACAGACTGTCCCATTTGGCTCCCGTGATCCCAGTGCGCCTCCGCCGCCAATATCGTCCTTCCCCGCCCTGCGGGAGCTTGAAACATTCATATCCGCGCCGAAATTTCCCGCGCGCCGCGCCGGACGCCGCACCCCGGCCCACCCGCAATATGGAGACCAAAACAGCATCCCCGCGAAAAAACGACGATGAACCCCATGCCCACCGGGAATCAGGGCAAAACCGGCGCCCGAGCCGGTGGGCAAAAGCTTTATGGTCAACTCAATCTCCCCGAGTTTCACAAAAGCGTGCGGCCCGCGCAAACGGTCACGCCTTCCGGTCTTATAGTTTTTCATATAGGCAATTTTTTCATAGAATAAAGGATTATTTTAAAAAATTTTGTCAAATAAAATAAATAAAACAGCTAATTCTTAGCTTTCACAAAGATCGGGGTCAGGTCTTCCACTGCCACATTCCTGGAATTCCCGGGTGCTGTTGACCAATCCTGCCACCGTTAATTTTGGCGATTATATACTTGAGAT
>CALGIA010000417.1 GCA_937916005.1 uncultured Rhodospirillaceae bacterium | reverse complement strand
CCCAGCGCCGCCAGCCAGAACAGCTGTTCCCAGGACGGGGAAATCCACACCATGATCGCGGGAACAAGCATGATGAGGGCCTGGATGACCAGCAGATAGACGGTAATGGCCGCGGGTGTTTCGGTACGCACCAAATCCTTGATCATGATGGAAATGACCGCGCCCGCGACGGCCGACGCTACCGCCAGAACCATGCCGATATCCACGGCCTGAAAGCCGGGCCGGATGATCACCAGCGCGCCGAGAAATCCCATCCCCAGAGCGGTCCACCGCCGGCCATTGAAGACCTCGCCGAGCGCGACCATGGCGATGACCGATCCCAGAACCGGCTGCAGGAAGGTAATCGCGGCCATGTCCGCCACGGGAATATAGGCCAGCGCGGCCACCTGGCAGGTCACGTTTACTGCGGACGAAAACCCGCGCAAGGTATGCATGCCGATCCGGTGGGTTTTCAGCCCGCCGGCGCCCATACGAACCAGCCACGGCAGCATCACCACAATCCCGAAAAGATTTCGCACGAACACAATCTCGAACGTCGGCAACTCGCCGGCGAGATGGCGCACGATGGTTCCCGCGCCCGCATAGCACAGCGCGCTGAGCGTCATCCAGAGCCCGGAGCGCACGGGGCCGGACAGCCCCTTGAGCCACAGGGATGCCGGTCCGATCATCCCCTGTTCCGCCCGGTTCGGGCAAGGAGCACCGTCGCGGCGAAAATCACCGTGCCACCGATCCAGGTCCATATCACCGGGCTTTCGCCAAACAAGGCGTAGCCCAGCCCGGCGGCGAAGATCAGGCGGGTAAAATCGAAGGGCAGAACGAAGGAAATCTCGCCGGCGGCGAAAGACCGCGACAAAGCGCGCTGTCCCAGCGTACCAAGAACGGCCATGGTCAGAACCCAGGCGGTTTCGGTCAAATCGGGCGTGCGCCATACCAGCACGGCCGGGATCAGGGTGATCAACCCGACCGACCCGGCCTGGTACATGGTGATGGTGTCGGGCGTATCGGTGCGTGAAATCCGGCGTATCAGGATTGCCGCGGCAGCGGCAAATACAGCGGACACAAGCACCAGGAAAACCCCGACATCCACATCGGCGAGACCCGGGCGGGTCATGATCAGAACGCCGGCGAACCCGACCGTCATGGCGGTCCAGCGCCGCCCGCCCACCACCTCATGGAGAAATATCGTGGCCAGGATCGCGGCGAACATAGGCCTTGTGAACATGATCGCCGTCGCATCGGCCAGGGGGATCAGCTTCAACCCCCAGAAATAGGTCGTCGCCGCGATCGCCGTCATCATGGCGCGCAGAGTGAGCAGACGGGCATTCCGTGTTCTGAGCCCATTGAAGCCGACCCGGCACAGCCAGGGCAGCATGAGCGGCACGCCGAGCGCCGTGCGGAAAAAAACGATTTCGAACGTATGCAGGCTTTGCGACAGAACCCGCACCGCGACCGCCATGCCGGTCAGACAAAACGCGGCCAGCAACATCCACACCACGCCCTTGGCAGGTCCGGAAAGGGAATTGAACCAGACGGAAATTGTTTGCGACATCTTGACGGCCCGGGATCAGGTCGGCGGAAACAGCGCAACGATCAGGGCGCGACTGTAAGGCGTCACGCCGGGCTTTACCAATCTAACAATCGGGGCATCCGAGACGGGCGGAGACCTGGGCGGCGGTTTTCCGCAATACGGTCGCAATGGCCCCGTTCCACGCCAAATCGAACTCCGCAGCGCGGCCGATTGCGCCGATGGCGGCGACCGCGATGCCCAGGTGATCGCGAACCGGGGCCGCCATTGCCGCGACGCCGGGAACCAGATCACCCGTGATCCGCGCCAGGCCGTGGGCGCGAACCTCGTCAAACGCCGCCGCCACATGGGCGGCGGTCCATTGGGACGCCCCGGACCGGATCAGGTCGGCGCGTTCGGTTTTTACAAATTCGTCGATCCGGGTCGACGGGGAAAATGCCGCCAGGGCCATCCCCAGCGCCGTGCGCAGTACGGGAAGGGTCGATCCGACTCGAACATTGATTGTGACGGGATGACTGCTTTCCTCAAACCGGATGACCGTCGGGCCGCGCTCTCCCCAGATCGCCAGCACGGCGGTTTCTCCGATGGCGTCGCGCAGACCCGGCAGAACTTCCGTGGCGCTGCGCACTACATCGATCCGGCCCAGCGCGGCCAAGCCCAACGTCAAGGAAAGAGGCCCGATGTCGTAGCGGCCGGTTGACGAATTCTGTTCGACCAGCCCGGTCCGCATCAGGCTGACCAGATACCGATGCAGCTTTGCCGGCACCATGCCGGCGGCTTCGGCGAGGTCCTTGAGCTGTACGGCAGCGGGCGCGCGCGCCAGCGCATCGAGAATGATACCGGCCACTTCAACCGACTGAATTCCGGACCTATCGGAACCGGCACGCGAAACGGCGGCGGAATTCACACTTGACTCCAGCTTTCAGAAATTGTTACGTATTGTATAACACATATCACAATGCGTAAACAACATAAATTCAATTAAGGAGGAAACAATGGCAACTTCAGACGCAACTTCAAACATGGAACGGGGCGCGGCGCGCAGTGAATTGAGCCAGGATGCGGCAGCGCTGAACCTCATGGAATTCTGGGAGGAGCGCGCCGCGCTTGAACTTCTGCAACCGCGCCAAAGCGCGGACCCCTGTCTATGGCGCTGGAAGGATATAGAACCCCGGCTGCATCGCGCCGCCGAGATCGTTCCGTTGGAAGAGGCTGAACGCCGGGCGCTGCTGTTTTCCAACCCGGGCCTTGCACCGCGCCCGTTCATGACCAACACGATCTTCGGCGCCTACTCACTCTATAACCCGGGCGAACATGCCCCGGTTCACCGTCACACCCCATCGGCGAGCCGCATGCTGCTGGAAGGCGAAGGCGCCTACACCACGGTGGAGGGAGAGAAATGCACCATGCATCGCGGCGATCTGATCCTGACCCCCAACGGAACCTGGCACGACCACGGCAATGACGGCGACGGGCCGATCATCTGGATGGATGTGCTCGACCTGCCCCTGGTCGAGAACCTCAACAGCACGGTATTCGAGTTCGACTATTTTGAGGAAGACGCCCAGTCGAACACCCGCGAGCCGGTCCAGCGCACCACCCAATCGGTCGTCCACCCGGACGATCATTCGCAGAATTTGTATTCCGGCGGCGGATACAAGCCGCTTTTCATCGACCGCGAACGGGGCGCCAAGGGAGATCATTCCCCGATGTTCGTGTACCGCGCCGACCAGACCCGTGAACAGCTCGACCGGCTGCGCAATTACGACGGCAGCCCCTATGACGGCATCATCATCGAATTCTGCGATCCCACCACCGGGGCGTCGGTGATGCCGACCCTGTCCTATACCGCGCAGCTTCTGCGCCCCGGCGAACACACCCGGGCCCATCGCCACACCGCCAATGCGGTCTATTGCGTCATGGAAGGCAGCGGCTATACCCAAATCGGCGACACAAGGCTAGACTGGTCGCGCAATGATGCGTTCTGCGCGCCGGCCTGGATGTGGCATGAACATGTCAATAGGAGTTCAACCGATGATGCCGTGCTGTATTCCGTGACCGATGTGCCGACCCTTAAAAAACTCGGCCTCTATCGCGAAGAATGCCGGATGGATGATGGCGAAGAGGTTCTCGTGACAAAGTGACTGAAAATTCCGGCCCCCGCATGTTGACCGGCCTATGGGCCAAAAGGCTTGCCATCATACCGCCGGTCCTGATCGGCATCGGCGCCGTGGTTATGGCGGTCAGCGGGCGGGAGCCGCCGACGCAAAGCTTCACCGAACGGGTGACCGTGGTCCGGTCCATCAAGGTGCCGAAAGTCGAGTTCATCCCAACCGCCATCGGCTATGGCACGGTGTCGCCCGAGCGGGAATGGAAGGCGGTGGCGCAGGTTGACGGCCGGGTCACAGAAAAGCATCCGCGTCTGAAAACCGGAGAAATCCTGAACCCGGGCGCGGTTCTGCTCCGTATTGATCCGACCGATTACACGCTGGCGATCGCCGAGATCGACGCAAATATCCGGGGCGGCGAGGCGGAAATCGCCGAACTTGATGCCCGCAAGGCCAACATGAAAAGCTCGGCCGAAATCGAACAGCGCATGGTCGTGCTCGGCGAACGGGATGTGGAACGCAAGCGCAAGCTGATCAAACGCGGCAATATTTCAGCGGCGCAATTCGATACCGCACAACAATCCCTGCTTGCCAACCGCCAGCGCATGCAGGAACTCGCCAATACGGTCAATCTGATCCCCGCCCAGCGGGCCGTGATCGAAGCCAAGCTGGCCCAGCTCCGCGCGCGGCTCGATATCGCCAGGCTGGATCTGGCGCGAACAAGCATCACCGCGCCCTTCGCCATGCGCATCGGGCCGGTCAATGTTGAAACCACCCAGTTCGTGCGCAAGGGTGAAATCCTGGCCGAAGGCAACGGCCTGGCGGTGGCGGAAATCACCGCCCAGTTCCCGGTCGACCGCCTGTTCCCCCTGATCCCGCCCGAACTCGACCCCACGGTGATTACACCGGAAGCCCTGAGCACCATTCAGCACCGGCTCGGGTTTTCAGCCGTGGTCCGTCTGCGGACCGGCCGGCTTGAAACCGAGTGGGCCGCGCGGTTTTCCCGGTTGAGCGACACCATTGATCCGCGCACCCGGACCATCGGCGTCATCGTCGCCGTCGATCAACCATATCTGAAGGCGCGGGCCGGTGTCCGGCCGGCGCTGATCAAGGGCATGTTCGTCGAAGTGGAACTGCGCGGGCAGCCACGAGCCGGGAAACTGCTGGTCCCGCGCGCGGCGCTGCATGGCTCGGACGACGGCGCGGCAATCGTCTATATCGTGGATGATAAGAACCGTCTGCGCAGCCGGAAAATCGTCATCGACCTGGAACAGACCGATTTCGTGACGGTGAAATCCGGCCTGTCCGAGGGAGAACGCCTGGTGATCACCGACCCGGTTCCCGCGATCGACGGCATGCTGTTGAAGGCGGAACATGACGCGGCGGCCGAGGCGCGGCTGCGCGGCTTGCCGGAACAGGCCACGGACGGGAAATGATCCAATATTTCGCCGGGCACAAAACCGCCGCCAACCTGTTGATGGCGTCGATCCTGATTCTGGGACTCTGGTCGACCGGCATCCTGAAACGGGAAACATTCCCCGATATTCCGCCGGACAAGATTGAAATTCGTCTGGTCTATCCGGGGGCATCGGCGGAAGATGTCGAGGAAGCGATCTGCCGGCGCATTGAAAACGCGGTTGAAAACGTAACCGACGCGGCGGAAACCCAATGTGAATCACGCCAGGGCATGGCGACTGCGATAGTTGAAATGCGCAGCGGCGGCAGCTTTGACGGGTTGCTGGCCGAGATAAAGACCGAGATAGACGCGATCGACGATTTCCCGACGGATGCCGAAGCGCCGGTCGTCCGTCAGCTCGGCCGCACGGATTTCGTCGGGTCCATCGCTCTGGCCGGGCCCATGGGCGTGGCCGATCTCAAGGCCTATGGCGAAATTCTCAAAACCCGCCTGCAACGGATCGACGGGGTCAGCGGAGTCCAGCTCATGGGATTTTCCGACCACCAGATCCGAATTGAACTCCGCGCCCAGACCCTGCGGCGATACGGCCTGTCCGTCGCCGACATTGCCCGCGTCGTCGGCCACCAAAGCGTCGAACGCCCGGCCGGGACCGTCGAGAACGCGGACCGGGATACCCTGCTGCAATTCGACGACGCCAAGCGCAGCCCGGCGGAATTCGCCAGGCTGGTGGTGGTCGGCGGCGCCAACGGGGCGGCGCTCCGCCTGGGCGATATCGCGCGCATTACCGACCGGTTCGAAAATCCGGAAGAACGCATCCTCTTCAACGGACAACGCGCCGCCATTCTTGAAATCCGCAAGGGCAAAACCGCCGATACCCTGTCCGTTATCGGGGCTGTCCGGTCCTTTGTGGACGAGGAGCGGGCCAAGGCGCCAGAGTCCATCGAGATCGCCATCACACAGGATATTTCATCCATCGTCAGCGACCGCCTCAACATGCTGGTGCGCAACGGCGCATCGGGACTGGCGCTGGTGCTGGTCACGCTCACGCTGTTCTTTTCGCTGCGTTTTTCGTTCTGGGTCGCCATGGGGCTTCCCGTATCGTTTGCAGGCGCCATGTTCGGCATGGCCCATCTCGGCCTGTCCATCGACATGATCACCATGGTCGCCCTGCTGATCGCCATCGGCATTCTGGTCGATGATGCGATCGTCATTGCCGAAAATATCGCATCCCATTATCACGCCGGGAAAGATCATCTGGCGGCGGTTGTTGACGGCACCCGCGAAGTGGCGCCGGGCGTTTTCGCATCCTTTGCGACGACGGTTCTCGTATTTGGTCCCTTGGCCTTTATCTCGGGCGATATCGGATCCGTTCTGAAGGTGCTGCCCGTCGTGCTGATCCTGACCCTGACATTCAGTCTGATCGAAGCCTTCATGATTTTGCCGAACCATCTGAGCCATTCCTTGTCAGACCGCGAAAATTATGGCGACAGGCTGCGCGACCGGGTCAATGACGGCACAATGTGGCTGCGCGACCGGGTGGTCGGCCCATTGGTCGATGCCGCAGTGGAATGGCGTTACCTGACCCTCGGCGTGGCGATCATGATCCTGCTTGTATCCCTGTCCATGATCGCCGGCGGCACGCTCAAATTTCGGGCCTTCCCGGATCTCGACGGGGATGTCATCCAGGCCCGCATTCTGATGCCCCAGGGAACGCCGCTGGTCCGAACCGAAGCGGTGGTGAAGCGGCTGACCGACGCGCTCGACAAGATCAATCGGGAGCTGACCCCGGAACAGCCCCAGAGTCAGAAGCTGGTCCGCAATGTGGCCGTCAATTTCAGCAAGAACATCGACGCGTTTGAGACCGGTCCCCATGTAGCGACGGTCAGCGTCGATCTGCTGAACGCCGAAACCCGCACCGCCAAGCTGGATGATATTCTGGCGCGCTGGCGCGCGGAGACCGGATCGCCGCCGGGGGTCATCAGCCTGAAATTCACCGACTTCACCATCGGGCCGGGCGGGCGCGCATTCGATATCCGCCTGCAGGGCGAAGACCTTGCCCGGCTTGGCGCAGCGTCGCACGACCTGAAGGCATGGCTGTCCGCCTATAAGGGCGCACTTGATATCACCGATGATCTACGGCCGGGCAAGCCGGAAATCCGGATCGCGCTGCGCGAGCGCGCACTGTCGCTGGGGCTGGAAGCCGATGCGGTGGCCAACCAGCTGCGCGCGGCGTTCTTCGGCCAGACGGCGGCCGAGATTCAGGTCGGCGCGGAATCATATGAAGTCGATGTGCGGCTGGATGCCCGCGACAAGACCAGCCTTGCCGATCTGGAGAACTTCGCCGTAACCGCGCCGGATGGAAGCGCCGTGCCGCTGGGCGTGATCGCGTCCCTGGACCGGGCGCGGGGCTATTCCAGGATCAACCGGATCGACGGGCTCAAAACCGTCACTATCCAGGGCGACGTGGATCCGCGCCTGGCCAATGCCGGCGCGATTATCGCCGACATGCGGGCGCGCTTTTTGCCCAGGCTGACCCAGGATCATCCCGGCGTTTCAGTAAATTTCGAAGGCCAGGAAAAAGAGGCCGCGACCACATCCGGATCGATCCAGCGCGGTTTTCTGCTGGGCATGGTCGGGGTGTTCCTGCTGCTGTGCTTCATGTTCCGCAGCTATGTGGAACCCGTCGTGGTGATGGTCGCCATCCCCATGGCGCTGATCGGCGTCATCTGGGGCCACCTGGCCATGGGGCTCGATCTGTCCATGCCGAGCATGATGGGATTTGTCTCGCTGGCCGGAGTGGTGGTCAATAACACCATCCTGATGGTGTTGTTCATCAAGCTGGCGATGAGGGAAGGCGCCTCCATCGACGAGGCGGCGCGCGGCGCGGCGCGGAGACGCTTTCGCGCGATCCTGCTGACCTCCCTGACCACCCTGATGGGCATGCTGCCCATGCTGTCCGAGACCAGCCTGCAGGCCCAGGTGCTGAAACCCCTGATCACGAGTCTGGTCTTCGGGCTG
>CALGIA010000416.1 GCA_937916005.1 uncultured Rhodospirillaceae bacterium | reverse complement strand
CAAATCAAACACGCCGCCTGAAATCACCGTCACCAACTTTCGGGCATAGTTCCCCTAAATTCCTGATCTGCCACTATATCGCCGCTACGGACAGCGACCGAGCCGCCATGGCGAGAGCCGGGACGCCGCTCAGCTTTGCGACCCATTCGGAAATGCGGCTTGGTTTTACGGGCGATCCGCGAACCGCGCTGATGAAGGCGCGGGCGGCGGGCGGCGGGCGTGCTGGTGTCGCTGTCGTCCGACGCGAGTTCCATCGCGCCGCCCAACATGTTGGAAAACATGCGCGTGACCTGGAATTTATGTGTGCCCTGGGATGGATCGGAGACCGAGGGCCTGCCCGGTCTGGATTTCTGCGAAGCCATTGAAATGGCCACCATCAATGGCGCGGTTGCGCTCGGGCTTGGCGAAGTCACCGGGTCGCTGACGCCGGGCAAGCGGGCAGATGTGATCCTGATCCGCACCAACGATCTCAATATTGCGCCGCTCGCCAATATCGAAACCACCGTGGTTCAATCAGCGACGCCGGCCAATGTGGATACGGTCATGGTCGATGGGCGTCTCATAAAGCGCGATGGCCGCCTGGTGGATTACGACGTGGCTGAAATTGTCGCCCGGGCCAAGGATTCCGCTTTGCGTGTCCGCAATGCATCGGGCGGAATATTGCCGCCGGTCTGCGATGCCTGCGGCAATCCGGTGATCCGCGCCGCCGCCCCATGACGATATCCCTTTTGCAGCGTCTATGGAAACCGGGTCAGGGCTTGTAGCCTAAAATCGGCGCGAGCCATTTTTCCGTGGTGGCGGCGTCCAGGGCGCGCCGTCTTGCATAATCCCGGACCTGATCGCGGCCGATTTTTCCGGTTCCGAAATAACGCGACTCCGGGTGGGCAATATAGAACCCGGACACCGCCGCCGTCGGCAACATGGCGAAACTCTCGGTCAGTTCGACGCCGATGGCGTTCGAGACATCGAGCAGTTTGAACAGGGTTTCCTTGCCCGAATGATCCGGGCACGCCGGATAGCCCGGGGCCGGGCGGATACCCTGATATTTTTCACGGATCAGCGCTTCGTTATCCAGTTGTTCGTCCAGGGCGTAGCCCCAGAATTCACGCCGCACCCGCTGATGCATGCGCTCGGCAAAGGCCTCGGCGAGCCGGTCGGCCAGGGCTTTCAGCAGGATCGCGCTGTAATCGTCGTTGTCTTCCTCGAATTCCGCGACCTTGGCGTCGATACCGATGCCTGCCGTGACCGCAAATCCGCCGATATAGTCGTGAATGCCTGTTGCCTTCGGCGCGACGAAATCGGCCAGGGCCAGATTGGCGCGGCCTTTCTTGCGTGGCATTTGCTGGCGGATGGTGTGCAGCACCGCATGGGGCGTTTCGCGCTGATCGTTCTCATAAAGCTCGATATCGTCATGATCGACCGAGTTGGCCGGGAAAAACCCGATCACCGCGGAAGCCGACAGCCATTTCTCGGCAATGATCAGGTCGAGCATCGCCTGGGCATCGTCGAACAGGCTTTGCGCCGCCGCGCCCACGATTTTGTCTTCGAGAATTCGCGGGTACGTTCCGGCGAGTTCCCAGGTTCGGAAAAACGGCGTCCAGTCGATATGGGTGCGCAGATCGTCCAGCGGGTAGTCGTGAAACACCCGGGTGCCGAGAAATTCGGGCTTTGTCACCGAATGCTCGGTCCAGTTGACCGGGTGCTTGTTTTCCCGCGCCGCGCTGAGCGGCACGGTGGCGTCTTCGGCCTGGCCGGCATAGCGCGCGCGCAGCTTTTCATATTCGGCGTGGATCTCGGCGGCGAACGCCGGGCGCTGTTCCTTGCTCAACAGCTTGTTGGATACGCCTACCGCGCGCGAGGCATCGAGCACATGCACGCTGGGCGCATGATAATGTTCTTCGATCTTGACTGCGGTATGGGCCTTCGACGTGGTTGCGCCGCCGATCAGCAGGGGAATATCGAAGCCTTCCCGTTCCAGCTCCGACGCCACATGCACCATTTCATCAAGGGATGGCGTGATCAGACCGCTGAGCCCGATCATGTCGACATTCTCGGCGCGCGCGACCTCGATGATTTTCTGCGCCGGCACCATGACGCCGAGATCGATGACCTCGAAATTATTGCATTGCAGAACCACGCCGACGATGTTCTTGCCGATGTCGTGCACGTCGCCCTTGACGGTGGCCATCAGGATTTTGCCCTTGGCCCCGCGACTGTCGCCGGCGATTTTCTCGTCCTCGATGAAGGGCAGCAGATAGGCAACCGCCTGTTTCATGACCCGCGCGCTTTTGACCACCTGGGGCAGGAACATTTTCCCCTCGCCAAACAAATCGCCGACGATATTCATGCCGTCCATCAACGGACCCTCGATCACCTCGATGGCGCGTGACGCGGCGGCGCGGGCCTCTTCCGTATCGTCCAGCACATATTCGGAATTGCCGTTGACCAGCGCATGGGCGAGCCGCGCATCGACCGATTGTTCCCGCCAGGAGAGATCGATTTCCCGCGCCGAATTTTGACCTTTCGCTGAATCCGCGACCTCAAGCAAACGCTCGGTGGAATCGTCCCGCCGGTTCAGGATGACATCTTCGACCCGTTCACGCAGATCGTCGGGAATGTTCTGATACACCGCAAGCTGGCCAGCATTGACGATACCCATATCCATGCCCGCCGCAATGGCGTGATACAGAAACACGGAATGCATTGCCTCGCGGACCGGATTGTTGCCACGAAATGAGAATGAGACATTGCTGAGTCCGCCTGAGATCAGCGCATGGGGAAGGTTTTCCTTGATCCTCCTGGTGGCTTCGATGAAGTCGACGGCATAGCCGTTATGTTCTTCGATCCCGGTGGCGACGGCGAAGATATTGGGATCAAAGATGATGTCCTGGGGCGCCAACCCGACCTGGTTGACCAGAATGTCATAGGATCGTTTGCAGATGCCGGTTTTCCGGTCCACCGTGTCGGCCTGGCCGTCTTCATCGAAGGCCATGACCACGATCGCCGCACCATATCGGTGGACCAGTTTTGCCTGGGCAATGAAGGAGTCTTCGCCTTCCTTCAGGCTGATCGAATTGACCACGCATTTCCCCTGGACGCATTTCAGCCCGGCTTCGATGACCGAGAATTTCGACGAATCAATCATCACCGGAACCCGGCTGATATCCGGTTCCGCCGCCACCAGATTGAGGAAGGTGACCATGGCGGCTTCGGAATCCAGCATCCCTTCGTCCATGTTTATGTCGATGATCTGGGCGCCGTTGTCGACCTGCTGACGCGCCACGTCCAGGGCGGCGTCATAGTCGTTTTCCTTGATCAATTTTGCGAAGCGCGCGGATCCGGTGACATTGGTGCGCTCACCCACATTCACGAACAGGGTGTCCGGCCCGATATTCAGCGGCTCGAGCCCGCTGAGCCGGCATCTTGGTTCAATATCCGGAATTTCCCGTGGCGCGATGGACGAGACCGCGTCCGACAGGGCTCGGATATGGTCCGGCGTCGTGCCGCAGCAACCGCCCACCAGATTGACGAACCCGCTATCGGCGAAGGCGCCGAGCGCATCGGTGAATTCTTCCGGCGACTGGTCGTAACCGCCGAAGGCGTTCGGCAGACCGGCATTGGGATGGCAGCTTACATGGGTGCCCGCGATCCGCGACAGTTCTTCAAGATAAGGACGGAGCTCGCTGGCGCCAAGCGCGCAGTTGAGCCCGACCAGTAAAGGATTCGCATGGGCGATGGAATTCCAGAATGCCTCGGTGGTTTGCCCGGTCAGCGTCCGTCCGCTGGCGTCGGTGATCGTGCCTGATATCATCACTGGCAGCCGGATGTCGTTTTTGTCGAAAAAGGTTTCAATCGCGAACAGCGCCGCCTTGCAATTCAACGTGTCGAAGACGGTTTCGACCAGCAGAAAATCGGCGCCGCCATTGACCAGGCCGGAAATCGCCTCGTCATAGGAAGCGACCAGCTCGTCAAATTTGACGTTGCGGTATCCGGGATCATTGACGTCGGGTGAGATCGAAGCGGTGCGGTTGGTCGGCCCCAGCACGCCGGCAACGAAGCGCGGCCGGTTGGGCGTGCGTTCGGTTGCCGCCGACGCCGCGACGCGGGCGAGCCGGGCCGCTTCAAAATTCATCTCATGGACAAATTCTTCCATCAGATAATCGCCCATCGCGATGCGGGTCGAATTGAAGGTGTTGGTTTCGACGATATCGGCCCCGGCCTCCAGATAGGCGGAATGCACGGCGATCACGATTTCGGGGCGGGTCAGCGACAACAGATCGTTATTGCCCTTTTGCAGGCATGAATGATCGGCGAAGCGATGGCCGCGATAGCCTTCCTCATCGAGCTTGTAGTCCTGGATCATGGTGCCCATGGCGCCGTCGAGAACCAGGATGCGGGATTTGAGGAGCCGCTTGAGGTCTTCGATCCGTTCCGGCCGGCCCGCGACCGGGTCCCAGCTCCCGCAACGGTCTTTGCCACGGGTCAGTATGGAACTGTCGCCCGTTTGCTGTTGGCTGGATTGTAGCTTGATTGTCATGTTTCGGCTCTTTCTGACCCGGTGTCAGCCTGATCGTTGTCAACCGGGCGCAAGCCCAGAATATGTGAAATGGCGTAGGCTAAATCGGCCCGGTTCAGCGTATAGAAATGAAATTCATTGACGCCCTTCGCTTGCAGCATCCGGCATTGTTCGGCGGCGACCGTGGCGGCGACCAGCTTGCGGGTTTCCGGATCCTCGTCCAGCCCTTGGAACAAATCGGCCATCCACAAGGGCACGGACGTGCCACACATGGCGCTGAATTTGGTCACCTGAGCGAAATTCGTGACGGGGAGAATTCCGGGAACGATGGGGACGGTGATCCCCGCCGCGCGGGCGCGCTCCATAAAGCGCAGATAGACATCGCCGTCGAAGAAATATTGGGTAATGGCGCGCGCCGCGCCCGCATCGATCTTGCGTTTCAGATTATCCAGATCCGCATCGGCGCTGGACGCGGTTGGGTGGGTTTCCGGGTAGGCGGCGACGCTGATCTCGAAATCCGCGACTTTCTTCAGACCCGACACCAGATCGGCGGCATAGGCGTATCCGCCGGGGTGGGGCGTGTATGCAGCTTCGCCCTCTGGCGCATCGCCGCGCAGCGCCACTATATGCCGGATTCCCGCGTCCCAATAACGGCGCGCGACGTCATCGACCTCTTCCCGGGTCGCCGAAACACAGGTGAGATGGGCGGCGGCGGCCAGCGAGGTCTCGTCGGTGATCCGCGAAACCGTGTTATGGGTTCTTTCCCGGGTCGATCCGCCGGCCCCATAGGTGACAGATACGAATTTAGGCGCCAGCGGTTCCAGCCGTTTGATGGCGTCCCATAAGTCCTGCTCCATCTTTTCATTGCGCGGCGGAAAAAACTCGAAAGAAATCTTCAGCGCCTGTGCGCGCTGCCGCGCCGGGAGTGGGGCTTTGCCGTGAGATGAGTTATATGTTGCTTCACTCATAGCGCGACCAATTTTTCGATAACCGCTGTGGTGTGCAGGGTTGTTTGCGCCACACGGGAATCGTCTGTCTTGGTGGCTGACCAGATATTGACGGTCAGCGGGTCGCCCGGCAGACGGCAAACCGGCTCCGGAACAAGTCCCGCCATTTCGAACCAGTCGCGGACTTCCTGGTCCTCGAAACCGAGCCTGCGATGGGCATGTTCGGTGCGGAGTTCTTCCAGATCATGCGGTGCAAAATCCGCAATGATGATGCGTCCGCCCGGGCGCAGAACACGGGCGATTTCGATAATCGCCTCATGCGGCCGGTCGGCATAATGCAGCACCAGATGCACTGTTGCCGCATCGAAGGAATTATCTTCCATCGGAAGGTCATACATATCGCCATGACGCAGCTGGCAATTACTGAGTCCCGCATCGGCCAGTTTCGCTCGTGCGATTGCCAGCATTTCTCGGGATAAATCTATTCCCATGCCACGGGACACGGTGCTGCCCAGCAGCTCAAGAATGCGCCCCGAGCCGGTTCCGATATCCAGCAGATCATGAGTTGTTTCCGCTGGCAGGGCCGCCATTACCCCGCGTTCGACCTCGCCCGAATCCACATGCAGTTCCCGAATGCGATCCCAACTTTCCGCATTGGCCCGGAAATAGGCTTCCGCCATGGCCGCCCGACTGCGCTTTACAGCATCAAGTGCGGCGCGATCAGCCAGAAGCTGTGGATCGTCGGCGGGAATCATATCGACAATTTGCCGCGCCAGAGTGGCGCCCTGACCGATTCGTGGGTCGGTGATCCGATAGAACACCCATGTCCCTTCCTGGTGGCGTTCCAGAAGGCCTTCGTCACACAGCAATTTCAGGTGCCGGGAAACCCGCGGCTGGCTCTGGTCGAGGATCTGGGTAAGTTCATTTACGGCGACCTCTCCATGGGCACAGACGGCGAGTAATCTGAGACGTGTCGATTCCGCGACGGCACGTAAACCGGACAGCAATGATTTCACGTCAATAGTCTCCTTGGCCGACGGTTAGTGCGGACCCTGTTTGGCCGAATCAATAACGATCTCATTATATAAAGATTGATTTATATAATTTTCGTAAATTTTTCAAGCCGAATCAATTATTCTCAAAATTTGAATCAAATGTGTCATATCTGCAACAGTCGGATTTCTGTAACAGGTGGCTCTCACAAGGAAGCTGGCTATTCCCATAGGGGTGTGCTACCCGATTCGTGGTTAATTTATGTATCCAGATAATCCGATCCCCGGGTATATTGGC
>CALGIA010000415.1 GCA_937916005.1 uncultured Rhodospirillaceae bacterium | reverse complement strand
ATCTGGCCGCCGCTTGATCCAAGTGTCAAAACACCACTTCTGGCCATAACTCCTGCGCGACCACGCCGTGCTGGAAGACGGCGAACTGGACACCCATTGCAGAACCATCCTTCCCCATGTGAAGACACCGAAGCGTTTCATTACGGTGACGGAACTGCCAAAATCGGACCGTGGAAAAATCCGCCGCGACGCGTTGAAGGAACTCTGGGCGCGGCACGAAAAACAAGGATCACAATGAAAAACATCATAGTCATTGGCGGTGGATTTGCCGGGCTTTGGTCCGCGCTGGGTGCCGCGCGCCGGCTCGACGCGGAACAGGCGAACGATGTCCGGGTCACCCTGATCAATCGGGACCCGTGGCACGTCATCCGGGTCCGGCTTTATGAGGCGGACATAACGGACGCGCGGGTGCCCCTTTCCGAGATACTGGAACCGGCCGGGGTGGAGATGGTGGTCGGCGACGTCACGGCAATCGATTTCCATGCGCGGAAAGTCACGCTGGGGGACAAAAGCCTGCCCTATGACCGGCTTGTCATCGCCACGGGAAGCCGGCTGAACCGGCCGAACCTACCGGGGATCGAGCAACACGCCTTTTCAATCGACACCTGGAACGACGCAAATGCGCTGGAAAACCACCTACAAAACCTGAAAGACCGCCCGGCGAGTCCGTCCCGTGACACGGTGCTGATCATCGGCGGCGGACTGACCGGCGTGGAACTGGCCTGTGAAATGCCGGACCGGCTGCGGAACGCGGGCATAACCGACGGCCGCGTGATCCTGGCCGACCGTCACGACCATATCGGGTCCAACATGGGACCCCATGCGGTTCCGGTGATCGGAAATGCGCTGTCTGACCTGGGAGTGGAATGCCGGACTTGTATCAGTATCACCGCCATCGATCCCAATGGGGTCCTGCTTGACGACGGTTCACGCATCGAAGCCGCAACAGTGGTCTGGTCCGCCGGCGTAAGCGCAAGTCCGATCGCGGCTCTGGTCCCGGTTGTTCATGATGCGCTGGGCCGAATTCCCGTTGATTGCAACATGCGGGTCACAGGTCTGGACGGGGTCTTTGCGGCCGGCGATATCGCCGCCGCGCCGCTGGATGCGGACCACAGCACGGTCATGTCATGCCAGCACGCCCGTCCCATGGGACGTTATTCGGGATACAATGTCGTCGGCGATCTACTGGGCCTCGACATGCTGGATATGGAAATAGACTATTACGTGACGTGCCTCGATCTCGGCCCCTGGGGCGCGCTCTATACGGAAGGCTGGGATCGCCGGGTATCGGCCAGCGGGCAATCAGTGAAGAACACGAAAATGACCACCAACCGGGTGCGCATTTACCCACCCCGCAGCGGCGATCGTCGCGAAATTCTCGACGCCGCCTCGCCGTTCA
Organism: uncultured Rhodospirillaceae bacterium; assembly: GCA_937916005.1. GTDB lineage: Bacteria > Pseudomonadota > Alphaproteobacteria > MPNO01 > MPNO01 > CALGIA01. The sequence goes on along the minus strand of CALGIA010000415.1, from coordinate 2,368 downwards.
TTCAAATGGCACCATCGCGTCAAGCATAGGAAATAAAATGGCGACAGAACCCACAAAAGACGACGGCCGCAAGGTCAGCGAACAGCTTCTCGACATCCGCGAACGCTGGCACTGCGCGCGCCACCCGTTCTATGACCGGCTGGAAGAAGGCACGCTGGATTTGAAGCATCTCGGCACGTTCCTGGTTCATCACTCCTTGCTGGTGAAACAGATTTTCCGCTCCATCGGCGTGACCTACGCCAAATCGCCCGACGATATCGCCTATTTCATCGTCGAAAACCTGGCCGAGGAAGCCGGCATGCTCGGCATCGATGGCGGCGAGGCCCATGATCACCGCGATCTGATCAGCGCCTTCACCCGCTATTGCGGGATCTCCGACGACGAACTGGCCAATACGGAATTGCTGCCGACCTGGTATGCGCGCGCCGCCTATTACTGGTGGATCACAGACGCGGACGCCCCGATCGTCCGGATCGCCGTCCAGTCGACCCAGGAATCCCAACTGGTGTCGGAAAATGAACGTGTCGTTCCGGCCCTGTGCAACAAATACGGCTTCACCAAAGACTCGCCGGAAATCGGCTTTTTCGTCGAACATGCCACCGCCGACATCAAGCACGGCAACATCCTGCTGGATCTGGTCGACAAGCACGCCACCACGCCGGAATTGCGCGCGCGGTGCCTGAAGCTGGCCGAACAGACCTGCAAGCTGCGCTGGGTGTCATTCAATGAGCTCTATCGCGTCACCCATCTGGGTGAGGCGGTCGGCCAGGCGCCGGCGTAAACTCAAGGGATCAGGATCGTCGAGCCGGTGGTCTTGCGGCCCTCCAGATCGGCATGGGCCCTGGCGGTGTCGGCGAGCTTGTAGCGCTGATTGATTTCCACCTTCAGCGCGCCGCTGGAAATCAGGGTCCAGAGATCATTGGCGCGGCGCGCCCGGTCGACCGGGTCCGCCACATAAACGCCCAACGCACCCCGCGTGATGGTGGTTGATTTGCCGCCCATGGGCATGATGTCGATGGGTGGTACCCGGCCCGATGAGTTGCCATAACTCACCATGTGTCCGCGTACGCCCAGGCAGGCCATGCCGCCTTCGAACGTGTCCTTGCCGACCGCGTCATAGACCGCCTTGACCCCGGCACCGCCGGTGATTTCATTGACCCGGTCGACGAAATTTTCCCGTGTATAGAAAATCGGATGGTCGCAGCCATGGGCGGCCGCAATCCCGGCCTTCGCGTCGGTGCTCACGGTGCCCAGCACGGTGGCCCCGATATGTTTCGCCCATTGGCACAGCAGCAACCCCATGCCCCCGGCCGCCGCCTGGACCAGAATCGTATCGCCGGGCTGAACCGCATAGCAGCTATGGAGCAGATATTCCGCCGTCAGACCCTGCAGCGTGGCGGCGGCGGCTGTCTCGCTGGATATCCCGTCCGGAAGAGAAATAAGTCGATCAGCCTTGATCACCATCTGTTCCGCATAGGCGCCCGGCACCATGCAGTGGGACACCCGGTCGCCTTCCTTGAACCCGGACACGCCCGGACCGGTTTCCACGACCACGCCCATGGCTTCCATCCCCAGCGTAAAGGGCAGCGGCGGCTTGACCGGATGAAGACCGGCGCGCATGCCGATATCCACATAATTGAGCCCGACCATCTCGTGACGCAGCAGCACTTCGCCCTCACCCGGCGCGCCGATTTCCACATCCTCGTATCTGAGATTTTCAGACCCGCCGAATTCGTGAATCCTTACTGCCTTGATCATGATGAATTCTCCCCGCATAAATGGTTGGCCCAACCTTCCTGCAGAAGTTCCGGAGACTCAAATGAAAAATATTCAAATTGGCGACATCACCGTTAAGCCGGTTGAGGAAGATCCGCGCGCGCTGTTCAGTCCGGAAGGTTTTCTTCCGGATATCACCCGCGAAATCATCGAAGCCGAGCGGAGCTGGATGGAACCCCATTTCTATGACGCGCCGTCAGGAGACCTGGTGCTGAACGTGCAGGGTTTCGTGTTCGAAATCGGCGGACGCGTGATCCTGATGGATACCTGCGTCGGGAATGACAAAAAGGGCCGCAACCGGGCCAGCTGGAACGACGGCGACTGGCCGTGGCTGGAAAGACTGAAGGAAGCGGGCTATGCGCCGGAAGATATCGACGTGGTGCTGTGCACCCATCTCCATGTGGATCACGCGGGCTGGCATTCCCGCCTGCGGGACGGCATTTGGGTGCCGACCTTTCCCAATGCGGAATATCTTACCGCGCGGGACGAAATGGCGGCCCTGGAATACAACCGCGTCCACGGCGCGCCGCAATACGCCCATCTCTATGAAGACAGCGTCCTGCCGGTCATCAAGGCGGGACAGTCAGTCCTG
>CALGIA010000414.1 GCA_937916005.1 uncultured Rhodospirillaceae bacterium | reverse complement strand
ACCACGGAAATCGCCCGGGCCGTTGACAACTCCCAATTGGACGGAAATTGCGAGGTCTTTATGGGAATCTTGTCGGTATGGCCATCAACCCGCAAAACCCAGTTCAGTTTTTTCGGTATCTTCTTGGAAATTTCCACCAACGTCTCGGCAAGCTGCGTGATCTGCTGCTGGCCGCCTTCCTGCAAATCGGCTTTGCCCGATAAAAACAGCACCTCGGATTGGAACACGAACCGGTCGCCGACGATGCGGATTCCCTGCCTGTTCCCCAAAACCTTACGCAGCTCACCAAAGAATTCCGATCGGTAACGCGCCAATTCCTCGACCTTGCTCGCCAGGGCCTGGTTGAGCCGTTTGCCGAGATTGACGATCTGCGCGCCCTGTTCCTCGGACTTGGCCTCGGAAACCTCGAGCGCGCTATCCAGCCGGGCCAGTTGCCGGCGCAGCGCTACGAGCTGGACATTGAGCAACTGAGTCGCCCGTCTGGCGGCGATGGAAATTTTTTGTTCTTTCGTCAGCTCGATCTCCGCCTTGCTGGCGCGTGCGAGCAACTTGTTCAGGCGCACATCTTTTTCGTTGATATCTTTCTGGATCAAAACAGTGCGGTCCTTCGCGGTGGCAAGACGGGCCACGAGTTCTTTCGAGCGGTCCCGCAGGCCAGCTAGTTCGAGGGTGCTTGATGCCAGGGACTTATCCCGCGCCTTGAGCGATATGGCCAAATCGGCGACCTGTTTTTCAAGCTTCTCGCGCATCACCCGCAGGGTGTCGATATCACGCTCCATACTGGCTATATGGCGCAGTTGAATCTCGATCTTGCCCTTGTCGGCCTCGATGGATTTGAACGCATCGGCCAGCTCGGCGCTGACCTTCTCGGCCCGTTCGGCGGCGATCCGGGCCGCCGAGGTAGCGTCGGTCAACTTTGTGGCCAAATCATCCCGCTCGGTTGTGCGCTCGGCCAGCAAGGCCGAAAAACTATCACGCTCGCGGGTCGACTCGCCGACCGCAACCTTCAGCGCATCGCGTTCCGGAAGAATTTCCGCCAGTTGGCTCGACAATCGATCACGCGCCGCGACGGAGGTTTGAAGCTGGGCGGAAATTTGCGCGAGATCGCCGCGCAACTCGGCGTTGGCGCCCCGTTCCAGCGACAGCATTTCCGATAATTCCGAGATCTGTCCATTAAGACGTTCAAGCGCTTCGTCGCGGCCGGACAGCAGTTCGCTGAGAAAGAACTGCGCCAGAGTGAACACCATCAGCAGAAAAATGACGATGATCAGCAAAGCGGAAATAGCGTCCACGAAACCGGGCCAGATGTCGGGCGTGCCGCGATTTCTCCGCGCGCTAATTGCCATGGCGCCTCGCTACCGGCTTGCCTTGTCGGCCACGGCCGCGATGGTTCGAGCCAACACCCGTATCTCGCTTCTCAGCTCCTGCACTGTTTCCGAGCGCCCGGTGGCGAGTTCTTCATGCAGCCGCGCAAGGGAAATATCGATATTTCGCACATGGTTGCGGGTACCGTCATCTCCGAACGCGCCAAGTTGCTGATCGGAAAGCTTGGCCAAAATCGGTTTCAGTTCAATTTGGCTCTCAGCCAATTTGATCATCAAGGACTGTTCCGCGCCCATCTGTTCGGTCAGCGCGGTCAAAGTCTTGGTCAGGTCAATGATGTGATCATTGGCGCCGATACGTGATTCCTCACTTCGGTCCAGGGTGCGCTGCAGGGCTTCCAGGCTATCGGCGGTCTGTTCCAGCAACGCCTGAACAAAAGTAGGCACCGATGCGTCACCATCCCCCGAGGCAACGGCGCCACCGAGCCGTGTCTGGCCCGACAGCCAGTCTTCGAGATCGTTATAAAAACGGTTCTGGGCCTGGCCGGCCTGGAGTTCAAGAAATCCCAGCGCCAGCGAGCCCGCCAGGCCAAACAGCGAAGTGGAGAATGCCGTGCCCATGCCGGTCAGGGGTTCCTTGAGGCCGCGCTTGAGATCATTGAAAACCGCGCCCACATCGCCGCCGCCACCGACCGACAGACTCGAAATAACCTCCGCGACAGATGAAATCGTCTGGAGCAGTCCCCAGAATGTTCCGAGCAACCCGAGAAATATCAGCAGCCCGATCAGATAGCGCGAAATGTCGCGCTGTTCATCCAGCCGCGACGCCACGCCATCGAGCAGCGACCGCATCGCCGGTGCGGTCAGGCTGAAGCGCTGTGTCCGCTCGCCCAGCATGGCCGCCATCGGCGCCAGCAATATCGGCCGCGCCTGGATGGAAATCCCCGTCCGCCCGGTGCGGACGCTTTCGATCCACTGGACCTCGCGGGTCAGCATAAACACCTGACGGAAAATATACCCGATGCCAAGGAGCAGCACGCCCACAATCAACCCATTGAGCGCGGGGTTGGCCAGGAATGCATCATGAAGTTGGGGCGCCAGAACGCCGATAGCCACCGCGACGGCGATCAAAAATAACAGCATCCGTGTCAGGTAATGCCGGGGGCTGGTCATTCTCTTGTTCTTTCGGGTCCGCTCGCCGCTCGATTGATCGATGGCGCCATGACCATATCACCGTGATGGATCGGTCGCCGCCGGGTTATCGGTTGTTTATGATGACATCCACGCGATCCGCCGGTGAGCCTTTCACTTGGTTACCCAGTGCGCGAACGTCGATCCGCGTGCTGCGTATGCCTTTTTCGATCAAATATGAACGCACGGCCAGCGCGCGTGACAAAGACAGCCGGCGGGCCTGACTACCGCTGGATGTGGCGCCGCCGGCATAGGCCAGCAACTGAAGTCTCAACGCTGTTTCCTTGGTCAATTTGCGAACCACGTCGTCGAGCTGCTTGATCGCGGGCGCGGCAAGCTTCGCCTGACCGCTCTCAAACCCAAGCCGAACCATGTTGGCCGTACCCGTTTTGCCGCCGCCGCTCGACGGCAACGATGCTGTCTGGCGCGGGATTACCGGTGCGGCATCAAGGGCCGGCGGCGTGATTTTACGTACCGTAGAGGGCGCCGAGGGCGTGGCTCTTGAAGTCTTGCGCGGCATGGGTGGCGGCGTGATCGATGAACGCGGCGTCGGCGGCGTCGGACGGGCCAGAACGCCGGGCATCGGAGGCTTACGGGTTTCCGGGGCCGCTTCGGGCACAACCGGTTTTATGGCTCTGGCGACAGGTTTGACTGCAACCGACTTGACAGCGGCTTTCGGCACCCGTTTGACAAGCGCGCGCGGCGGTTTCCGCGCGGCGGGACTTTTCTGGACACTTTGGATATCTGGCGCCGACGGTGGGCGTGGCCCGGGACGGGTCATTTGCGGCGTGGCTTTTTTAGGAGTCGCCGCCAACCTGGACTTTGGCGCCGTCAATCGGGCCGTACGTTTTTTCGACGCTCGGCGTTTTAATTTACGTGGTTTTAAGCTCGATGGCGGGATCAGGACTATCCTGTCGGTCTCCGCACCTTGGCTGCGCATAAAGGGTACACGCACATTGGGTGAGCGCGCATTGGGTGAACGCGAACCGGGCGCGCGCATATTGGGATAGCTTGTTTCGGGAGCGCTCGCGCCCGGCATGCGGGGTTGCCGCAAGGTCGGCTGCAAAATCCGTGGAACGGTCTGCACCGGCCCAAGAGAATTCAGAACCTCCATGTCGACAAAAACATTGGGTCCGCGCACATCGCCACTCGATTGCCCGAACTGGGCAAGCTGAGCAACGGACACCGTACCCGCCATGCATAAGAAGCACACGGAAACTATTCCGGTGAGAAACGCCCTTGCCCGGGATGGGCATGATTTCGGGCTCTCGCATTGACGCTGAGCCATGGGCCTCCTTCGAATAAATTTAGCGGATATAGTCTACCATATGGCGCCCATATGACTACTTCTATCCACGAGCCTTTCAGCTACCCTAAAAAATCTTGGACAGGATAGCCTACGACCGTACGGACCTCAACCGGTTTACAGCAGACTTTAATCGGTCACGGATATGCCCGCAGCAGTGGTTGCGTCGTGGATCAGCTTATGCATCGGCGCATGCAGCCTGCCATTGGCGGCGATGATGGTGCCGCTGCCCAGCATGTGGTTGCCGCCCTTGGCGTCGGAAACGAAACCGCCGGCTTCGCGCACGATGATGATGCCGGCCGCTATATCCCATGGCGACAATCCAATTTCCCAAAACGCGTCGTATCTGCCGGCCGCCACATAGGCCAGATCGAGCGCCGCCGAGCCGAGCCGTCTTACCCCGGCGGTCTGGTTCATCAGTGGCTCCAATATGGCGAGCATGGATCGTTTACCGGGCCGATTGCCGAACGGAATGCCGGTGGCGACGATGGCATCAGCGAACTGTGCCCGCGCTGAAACCCGCAGCCGGCGGCGGTTGAGATAGGCGCCGACGCCTTTTTCGGCCCAGAACATTTCGTCTTTCAGGGGGTCATAAATGACCCCGGCGACGATTTCACCCTCGTCTTCAAGACCAATGGAAATCGCGAAATGGGGAATACCGTGGAGAAAATTTGTCGTGCCGTCCAGCGGATCGACAATCCAGCGTCTTGATGGATCATTGCCGATCGTTTCCGCGCTCTCCTCCATCATCAGGCCGTAATCGGGCCGCGCCTTTTCAAGCTCGGCCCGTAAAATGGCCTCGGCCTTGCGGTCGGCTTCCGAGACAAAATCCCCCGGCCCCTTGCGCGAGACCTGGAGCTGTTCGACTTCGCCGAAATCGCGAATTAACGAACGCGCCGCCTTGCGGGCGGCGCCTTCCATGACATTGATGACGGCCGAAGCGCGACTCATGGCGGGAGGAACCTATTCTGGGTTAGTTTTTCGCACGTTCGACGTAGCTTCCGTCTTCCGTGCTGACAACGATTCGCGTGCCGGCCTCGATATGGTGCGGCACCATGACCCGTTCGCCATTTTCAAGGGTCCCGGGCTTATATGACGACGACGCCGTCTGCCCCTTGACCACTGGCTCCGCCTCGATAATTTCCATTGTCACATGGGGCGGCAGGCTCGCCGACACCGGGTTGCCTTCAACCAGATTCACGCTCAGTTCCATGCCGTCCTGCAGATATGTTGCGGCGGCGCCGACCATTTCAACCGGTAGCTCAAACTGTTCGTAATTTTCCGTATCCATCAAGGTGAGGGTGTCACCATCGCGAAACAGGAATGTCGCCTCCCGTTGGTCGACCATCAGCTTTTCGACGCTTTCCTGTGTCCGGAAGCGCTCATTGGACTTGTTGCCCGACTTGATATCCCGGATTTCGGCCTGCACGAACGCGCCGCCTTTTCCGGGCTGGAGGATCGTGATTTTGAGCACACTCCACTGCTTGCCGTCATGCTCGATAACGTTTCCGGCACGGATGGTATTCGCATTGACTTTCATTGTCTTGGACCGTGTCAAATTGGGGCGGATTTTCGGGCCGGAACCTAACAGCTTGATCCCCCCGAGGCAAACTATTGACGCTATGTGGTTAATACCGGTGAGACTGACCGCGCCAGTCGGTTACCATGCCGGTTTCGTCGTCCAGCTCATCGGGACCGAGCGGGGCTTTTCCATAGCCGCCGGGAATATCAAGCACATAACTTGGGATCGCGAACCCCGGGATGCGGCCACGCAGCGCGCGCATCAATGCCTTTCCCTCGGCAATGGAAGTGCGGAAATGGGCCGTGCCGGGCGCCATATCGGCATGATGCAAATAGTACGGCTTGACCCGGCAACGGATCAGCGCGCGCAACAGATCCGCCATGACATCCACATTGTCATTGATCCCGCGCAGCAGCACCGTCTGCGATATCAGCGGAACCCCCGCGCGGCTCAGCGCGGCGAGCGCAGCCTCGGTCTCGGGCGCGATTTCCCGCGCGTGGTTGCAGTGGATCGACAGCCAGACCGGCGTCGCGCGCGACAATATGGCGATCAGGGCAAGTGTGATGCGCTCAGGGGCGGCGACCGGCACGCGGCTGTGGATCCGGATTGTGTCCACGTGATCGACGGCCTCGATCCGGTCGAGAATATGGGCCAGGCGCCGGTCGGACAGCCCGAGCGGATCGCCGCCGGACAGAATCACCTCGCGAATGGCCGGGTGATCTTCAATATAGGCGAGCGCAGTATCGAGCTGTTCCGGAGTCAGGACGCCGCCCTCCGACTGGCCGACTTTTTCGCGCCTGAAACAGAACCGGCAATAGACCGGGCAGATCAGGCTCGGCAAAAGCAGCACCCGGTCGGGATAGCGATGAACGATTCCCGGAACCGGCGAATGGGCATCGTCGCCGATCGGATCAAGGCGTTCGTCCGGCGTCGTTTCCAGTTCGCGTCGGTCTGGCACAAACTGCCGCGCGATGGGATCGTCCGGGTCACTTGTGTCGATCAACCCGGCAAGATAGGGCGTCACCGCAACCGCATATATCTCCGCCACCTCATCGGCCAAGTCCGCATCGTCGCAGAGACCGGCCCGCGCGAGCGCCGGGCCCGAACGAATGGTCCTGTCCGGCGGATGGATCGCGCGGGTATTATTTTCTGACAAATCGAACTCTTTTAATTTCATCGAACTCCGACCGGGTTGGCGGCTGATAGGCCTCTATCATTTGGGTCAGCACTTTCTCTGAAATTATTTTGCCGGTTCGTTTCGCCCTGCTGTCCAGTCGGCGTCTTAACACTTCCGGCTCCACTTCACAGATCATGGCGGTTTTGGTGTAATCCGGCGGAACATCCCGTAGCAGCCCGGCTCTTATCCCAACCATCAGATTCGTTCGATCGACGATAATATTTTTTCTGTCGGCCAGAGCCTGTCTTAACTGGGCCTTGAAAATTTTCTCGGCCTTCTTGAAACTGAATTTCTGAACCGATTGCGTGTAGGTCAGTCCCTCGGGCTCGCCCATAGCGATCACAATATCATCCGGACACAGGATAACATAAGCCTTGTCTGCCAAATCGGTACGGAGTTGCCGGGCGACTGTGGATTTTCCCGAGCCGGGAAGTCCGACCATCATGATGAAATTCGGGGGAGCTTCCTCTAATTGCACCATGATGGTCGGGCTCCTGAATTTCGGCGATTTTTCATTCTCGGCTCTCTGCATAGAGGAGCCATTATCGCTTCTCCCGAGCTATTGGAAAAGTGGCGCTTGGTATAAACTGACCCGATGAATGATACACCCTGGTGGGACCCCGATAAATTCGCGCGAAGACGGCCTCATCTCACCGGCCGCATGGCGGTGCTGGACGCGATACGCGGATTCTTCCGCACCCAGGGCTTTGCGGAGGTTGAGACCCCCGTCCTGCAGGTTTCCCCCGGTTTAGAGCCCCATCTTCGGGCCTTTGCGACCGAGCTGGACGAACCTTTCCGCGATGGCCCGCGCGCCGGTCTCTATCTTCACACATCCCCCGAATTCGCCATGAAAAAGCTTCTGGTGGCGGGCGAGAAACGCATCTTTCAACTTGCCAAATGCTACCGCAACGGCGAACGGTCGCCGACCCACCACCCCGAATTCACC
>CALGIA010000413.1 GCA_937916005.1 uncultured Rhodospirillaceae bacterium | reverse complement strand
GGGCGGTGTCTTGGTTGCAAAAATATTTGTTGCGGGAGTGGTGACGACGGCGCTTCTGTCGGCGGTATTCGTTCCCACGGCGTCGAATGCGATTACGCTCCGCGACGAATTGTCGGGCGTGTTGACCAGCCATCCACGGTTAAAGGCGGAAAAGGCGCGGGCGGCCGCGGCTCAGGCCCAGGTACGCCGCGCCTTTTCCGGGTTCCTGCCGAAACTTTCACTGACCGGTGATGTGGGTCCCGAATATATCGACAGTCCGGCCAATTCGTCGTCGACCCGGATGAACCGCCGCAAAACGACACTGACGCTCACGCAAAATGTTTTTGACGGCTTCCGAACGCCCGAGACGCATAATTCAGCGTTGCTGAGCGAGGTTGTCGCGCGTCAGCGTCTTGATGCGACGCAGCAAACTCTTCTTCTTGAGGGAATCACCGCTTATCACGACATTCTGCGCCAGAGCCGCATGATCGTGATCGCCCGGGTCAATGAAACCGCGATTAGAACCCAGCTTCAGCTCGAGGACGAGCGGGTCCGCCGCGGCGGCGGTATCGCCGTCGACGTGCTGCTCGCCAAGACACGGCTTCAGCTCGCGCGCGAACGCACCGTGCAATTGCGCGGCGCCCTGGCGGAAGCCAATGCGCGCTATATGCAGGTTTTCGGCCACGCGGCCACGCCGTCGGAGATGAAGGATCCCAAGCTGGGTTTGGGGGCCCTCCCCAATGATATTGAAACGGCGGCGGCGACCTCAAATTCAACAAACCCGTCGCTTCTGGCCAGCAAAAGCGAAGCTGAAATTGCCGCTCGCTCGGTCGCCGTTGCGAAATCCGATTATTATCCAAAGATCGATCTGGTGGCATTGGGCAATCGTGAAAACGATGTGGATTCGGTCAAGGGCGTCCGGCGTGAATGGTCGGTTCTGTTAAAGGCGACGTGGGAGTTGTTCTCCGGTTTCGGGACAACGGCCAGCGTGACGGCGGCTGCGCGTGAAAAAGCGGCGGCGCAGGATACCTATCAATATAACCGTCGCAAGGTCGACGAAGAGCTGCGCATCACCTGGGAACAGCTGCAAACGGCGCGTGAACGGGTCCAGCTTCTGAGCAACGCAGCCGTCATCGCCGAGGAAGTGCACCTGGCCCGAAAACGGCTGCGGGATTCGGGCAAGGAGACCGCGATCAACGTGCTGGACGCACAGACGGAATTATTCAGCGCCCGGATGAACGCCATCGGCGCCAAGTTCGACGCGGAAGTCGCCGCGTTCCGCGTATTGTTCGCCATGGGAATGCTGACCCCCAAAACGCTCGGTCTCTAGACATTCCTGTCGTTCCGGCGGCCCGGCGTTCCGGCCATATCTTAGTGTTTCGAGGATGCTTCATAGACCGCATCCCAATCCGGACCCGGTGGGTTTTCCGAGAATTCGGTGATCCGTTCTTCCACAAGATCGTAAAATCCGCCGAGTTCCAGCCCTGGATTGTGTGATCTGGCTGTTGCCAATGCACGCATCGCGGCTTCCCATTGCTGTGCGCGGTACGCCGCTATCATTTCCTGATGCGCCAGCGCCAGCGCCTGGAACTCAGCCGTTTCCGCGTAGGTTTCATCCCCCAACAAGGTGAAGATGCGAACCGGTTGTGTCTTGCCCACCACCCGGACCAGATCCAGCTCCAGGAAGGCCATGCCCGGGGCTTTTACAAATGATGTTTCGCCGATGACATTGGCGACCCGGTATGTGCGGGTTTGACCTTCGAGACGGGCGGCGGTGTTGACCGTGTCACCCAGCACCGAATAATCAAAACGCAGGTCCGACCCCATATTGCCGACGCAGCAAATGCCTGAATTGATTCCCACACCGACCTTGATCGGCGTGTATTCGTGGCCCATTTCGCGCGCGTCCGCCGCAAGCACCTCGTTCAGGGGGCCAATCGCGGCGCCGATTCCCAGCGCCGTAAGGCAGGCGTGGCGCGCGTGATCGGCATCGTCGAGCGGCGCGTTCCAAAACGCCATGATGCTGTCACCCATATATTTGTCGACCGTTCCGCCTGTCATCAGCACCGCTTCCGTCAGTGGGGTCAGCACCTTGTTGATCAGGGTCGTCAGGCCTTCCGCGTCGTATTTTTCCGAAATCGCGGTGAATCCCTGGACGTCCGAAAACAGCAATGTCATGTCGCGGTTCTGTCCGCCGAGGGCGAGCTGGCGCGGGTCTTCGGCGAGCCGGGTGACCACCTCCGGCGACATATAGCGCGAAAAGGCATTCTTGATCTGCTGCCGTCCGGCTTCCTCGCGCGCATAGCTCAGGAAGTTGAGCAGGGTGTATATCAGGAAGGTGGAAACAGCCGCGTAGCTGAAATCCAGCAGAATGCGTTCATTGGCGTAAAGGTACCAGGACCCGCCCGTCAGTATTGTTCCCAGCGCGCCGCCCACCAGCAATGTCCACCAAGCGCCCACCATGGGAACCAGGACAATGATGATGATCCCGGTGATCAGCAGGCCGAACAATTCTGCGCCCAGTGCGTAGTTGGGCCGTGACAAATTGGAACCCGCAAGAATGGTTTCGAGCAGTTGGGCGTGGACCTCCACCCCGGGCATGCGTCCCGCGATCGGTGTGGCTTTCACGTCGAACAGGCCCGCCGCCGATGCGCCGATGACCACCAGCTTGCCTTTCAACCGATTGCGCGGCGCCGTGCCGTCAAGCACTTTCTTGGCGGATAGATAGCGAAGCGGGTTGTGCTTGGCGTAATGAACCCAGATCCGGCCCCGGCCGTCCGTCGGAATTTTCGCGCGTCCGACAATGATGCTGCTGATGCCGGCCCCGTCGGATTTGATGGCATAGGCTTTGCCGCCGGTCGCAACGCGTATCATTTCAATGACCAGGGACGGTCGGATATCTTTGCCGACCAGGAACACCGCCGGCGCACGGCGCACGACGCCGTCGACCTCGCTGACCAGCGCCAGCAATCCCCGGCCCGAGGCGGCCTGTTCCAGAACAGGCAGGTTGGGCACCAGTGATTTGAATGTACTCAAGTGGGGACGTGGGTCGCCGCCAACCTCGGCCACGGGTGTTTTTATCATTTTGCCCGGCCGAATGTTTTTGTCCGATTTCGGATTGGCCGCCTGCCCCAGGATGACCCGCGTGCGGAGGATCATATCCGCCATGACCATATCGTTGCTGGGCAGCTTTTTAAGCTGCGCAACCATCTCCTCGGACAGGCCTTTTATATTATTGGCGATGATCCCGGGAGACGTGCGGTCGGGTTCCGGGAAGAGAACATCGAAACCGAGCACAACCGCGCCTGACTGGAATATACGCTCGATCAGGCTGGCAATGATCGTGCGGGGCCATGGCCATTGGCCATAGCTTGCAAGGCTCGCCTCGTCGATATCGACCACCACGACCGGCGACCCGGTCGCGACACGGGGTTGAATGCGCTGGAAGGTATCGAAGGTTTTCAGCCGGAGCGATTCCACCGGAAACGGATCCCAGATCCGAACCGCCATCATGCCGCCCAGGCAGATCAGGGCAATGGTTCGGACGGATGACGACCAGACGCGGTGCCGCTCGCGCCTGCTCTGTACGATCCGTTGCCCGGATTTCCTGCTGCTCCCGCCCCGGCTCAGGAGGCGTGGAAACTTAATCAGCTTGCTTGCCATATGTGCCGATCAACTTCTCAACCATGCGCTTCCCCATAGATTGAGTGTGCGTTCCTCATGTCGCCATGTACCGGGCGCCTGTTCATAGGGAACATCATCTATTTCCGCTGACAATTCGACATTGTTTCCATCCGGATCGCGCACAAAAATAAATAAATTGTGCCCCGCGCCGTGGCGTCCAGCGCCCCATACCACCGTATCACGCCGTTCCGAAAAATGATCACCCCAGTCGCGGATATCGTTCCAGCTTGTGGTCTCGTAGCAGTGATGGTCAAGCCGGTTTTCCGCCGCGCGAAATACCGCAATCGCATGATGCTCTGGATCGCAGCGCATGAAGCACGCGGTGATTTCACCACTTTTTTCTTCGCGAACCAGGTCGGATTTCCGAAAGCCCAGGATATCGGAGTAAAATGCAATCATGCGCGGCGCGTCCGTGCTGGCGACGACCACATGCTGCAAACGGCCGGACAACATGCCGGCGGGGCCGTTGCCCCGGGAAGATTGCCGATCTGGAATTCCCAATGTGATGCAATTGCCGTCCGGATCGCGCACCGCGAAAGCGCCGTCGCCAAATAGCGGAGTCGGCGATGTTTCGACGGGTGTTCCGGTTTCCTCGGCGCGCGCGCGGAGCCGGGTCAAATGGTCACGGTTTTCCACGGCGAATGCGGAAAATTTCAGCCCGCTTTTTGGCCCGGGCCCGATCAGCAGGTTACGGTCCTTGCCCGACATCCAGGTGGCGCCATTGCCCAGTTCTTCGGCCGTGAGGCCCATGGAGTCCTGATACCATTTCACCATGTCCGGGACATTCCCGCTGGTAAGATGAATATGGTGCAGCCGCGCCGGCCATATCAATTTGTCGGTGGTCATGTTCTATCCATTTGTCTGGTTCTGCTGCAGGGTAAATCAATTTCCGTGAAATTGCAGCGCCGGAAAATCTCCTATCGGCGCCGCTTTGTCATGCGCCATAATGGCGCTTCTGAGTCATGCCCCATAATTAAGGGCGATTAAAGGGGTGAATGCGATGGCTGAAACTTTTCAAAAGGGGTTTCCGGTTTCCTGGGATCAAATTCACAGGGATTCCCGCGCACTCGCCTGGCGGCTGGCGGAACAGGGGCCCTGGCGTGGGGTGGTCGGAATCACGCGGGGCGGATTGGTGCCGACGGCCATTGTTGCCCGCGAACTGGACCTGCGGTTGATCGATACGGTCTGCGTGTCATCCTATGACCATCAGGATCAGGGCGATATCCAGGTCATAAAACATGCCGCCGGAGACGGCGAAGGGATGTTGCTTGTCGATGATCTGGTCGATACGGGGCGGACCGCAAGGCTGGTGCGGGAATTGTTGCCCAAAGCCCATTTCGCCACCGTCTACGCCAAACCCGCGGGGCGCCCGTTGGTCGATACGTTCATTACCGAAGTCAGCCAGGATACCTGGATCTATTTCCCCTGGGACACCGAACTGCAATTCGTTCAACCGATTGTCCAGGCCGAAGGCCCGCCCCGCTAGCGGGTAACCTCCCCACTAGCGGACGATCAAAAGCGACCCGCTGGAAATTTCCGAAAGGGTCTTGGCCAGAAGGCTGCCAGAGCTGGGTGCGGGCTCGCCGGCGGCGGCTGATTTCGAATCAAGACGCCGCAGCAACCCGGGTAAACCCTCACGCCGGATAATCGAATCGAATTCGGATCGCTTGGTGACGATCAGGCTGATCCCGCCCATGGTGACGTCGACGATTCGATTGTCGTTGTCGGCATGGCGCACCCGGAAACTGAGGTCGAGCGGCGCGCCATATTGGCGGGTGATCCGGGCGACAACCAGAGTTTCCGTCGCATTCGACGATTGTTGCCGGAGGACCTTGAATTTCTCACCGGAGAAGCCACTGAGCTGGATTGCATAAATTCCCACCACATAGCGCCGGAACAACCTGACATATAGTTCCTTTTGCGGATCCGTTGCGCTGCGCCAATGGCGTCCAAGAACGCGCCGCGCCATGGCGTCGAGATCAAGCGCCCGGTTGAAAATGCTCTGGAATTTCCGCTGCCGTTGATCGACCGATTGTTCCGGCGCGCCCAGGATATTGATGACTTCCTGACCGACCCGGGCCACGAATTGAGCCGCGTCCCCGGAGGTCCCGACCCGAGCCTGAGCCGGCTCTCCAAGCGCAATATATACAGCGCCGGCCAGAAACACCGCGCCGCACAAAGCCCTGCGGCAACGACCCTTTGGCCTGCCGTTCCCCTTGTGTCCATCCATAAAATTCGAAATCATTACGCCACCTACGCTTTTTATTTCGGGATTTATCATAGCAATAAAACCTCGATATGGCTATAGATTGATTTC